>CAJWOI010000359.1 GCA_913044255.1 uncultured Alphaproteobacteria bacterium | reverse complement strand
AAGAAGAAGGTGGTTGGAAAATCAGGGCTGCCCATTGGTCTCCATTAACAGGCGGAAAAGACACGACCGAAACTGCGGTGCAATAACGCTGACTGTCACAGTTCGCCGTTAAGAGGACAAAAATGTGCCACTTAACTGTTGCCCCCGAACAACAACCCTGCGGCGTTCAAGGGTGACGAGAACTTGGCCGAGGTTTGAATATAAAGTGCTTGTCTTTTCCTCTTATATTTTCAACACTACGCGCATGAAGTTCCACATTCCATTTTTTCTGATTGTTCTACTGCTTTTTGCCGGTTCTGCCACAGCCCAGGACATGTCGTCCACCAAGGCCGAATTCAAGGAATTCGCGCAGGGCATGTCGGGACGTTTTCAGTCGGACATAAAACTCATTCACGATTGGCCGGGCAACGACAAAAAAAAGGGAGATCGAATTAGCGGAATCCGTGTCAGCAAAATGATTGCAGATGGCGAAGGGCTTATTTCTACGAACGCAGCCGGTACCGGCATCGGGACAGAAATAATCTTATACAATGCGGCGAGTCGGCAAATAGAATGCACGGGCGTTGATAATGGAGGTACGATTTGGCACCTTACGATCTGGAAGAAATCCTCGACAAGATGGAACTGGAATTTGAAGGGAGCCCTAGGGAGTGGCGAAAAAATAAAAGGTACCGGTTACTGGAAAATTGAAGGCAACGGCGAAAAGATCGCCTTGATCAGTGACAATTTTATCATTGATGGAAAAAAGGCGGATCCGCTGCACGACAAGTACGTCCGTGTCAATAAGTAGCCCATTACTTCCCTTCAGCTTTCAATTCTTCCCCCGTCTTGCCGCCGTGTTTTCCTAAGAAGGCAATTACTTCTTTCCTGATTTTGGGGGAGGAGCAGAAACGACGACCTTCGAAGGCTTGGATCCGGCATAGCCATTGGGCGTCGAAAACACAGAATAGACGCGGTAGCGGTAGGTTTCGCCGGGGCCAACATGCACATCAATTGCGTTGGTCTCCGATCTGCCGGGGCAAGGGATATGGTTGCGAAACTTCCCGGCGCTTTCAATATCGGCCCTTTGCACGATATGCCCTGCTTCGTTATCTGCGTTGTCCTTCCACTCCAGTTTTATCGAGTTTCTTGTGCGAGAAATGATCACTACATCGGTAGGACCGTTTGGCAAATCTCCCGGCTCGGGACGCTGATGCTGTCGCGTGGGGTTCTGTTTGTACGGTTTTGGTCGTGGCCCCGGATTATCCAATTGCTGGCGGGCCAATTGGTACCGTCTATCGATGAACTTTTTAAAAGACAGAATAATATCGTCGTAGCCAGCATCCCTCGGGTTGGTGATGCGTTTCGCTGGATACGGATCTTTGACCAAATCCTTTTTGATCAAAGCGTATAGTTTGTCGATTTTCGAATGTAGTTGATCTGGCTTGAAATATTTTTCCAGAATAAAAGAAGCTGTCTCTCTGTATTTTTTAAGGAGGTTTGGATTCGTGACGATGTTTTCAAGGATGGGCTTAGGCGGGCCACCGGGAATTGGCCAAGCGGCGTGCCAACCATCGATGACGGGCATTCTCCCGAAAGCGTGGTCGGTAAAACCGACGTCCAAGTCCCACGGAATGTAGCTCCATCGATCTGTTTTGGGATTGCGATAAAGATAGTAGTTGTGCGGGTTCCAACCCGTGAGCTGATCAAAGCAACCGGCAAAGAGCATTACGGCAGTTGTTTTCAGAAAATGTTCCAACACCAAATACTTGTTCAGCGTTTGCTCGTAATTGGATTTATCGCCTTTGTCGATTTCTCGGATGAGGTCGATTAGTTCATCAAATGACTCTTCGGCAGCCTTATTCTTTGTCTCGAATCCTTTTTTATATTGAGTTGGATCGTCGCCTGCGTACGAGAAATTAGATCCGGGGCCGGGCATGTGAACTTTGAACAACGGTCCCCTTCTTGATCCGAAGTGCCGTTCGATAAACGACTCATCGATCCGTTCAACGTTCCCATAGACGCCTTGATAATCGTCGTTGATGAACAGCTTAGCGTAGTTACAGCGGGAAGACGGCACATTCAAATCTCGCAGGATGTCGGTCACGATCGGTTCACTGAAAAGGCTCCCGAATTGAACGCCGTTATCTAGCGCGATGCGCCGAAGGTTAAGGAAACGCGTGCCTTTTTTGAATTCACTGACCTTGATCAGATAGCCGCGTTTGTGGCTCTGACGAGGTTGCGATGAGCTGTTACCTTTGTAGCGAACGCCAACATTTTCCAATCGGATGTTACGCCAGTGAAAAGTGGCAGGAACGTATTTGCGTTCCGGTAATGCCTCTTTCATTTTTTTCAAATTCAATCCGCTAATTGTCAGGCGGATCTCCTGAACTTGCTCACGTTCATAAAAATCATCCGAAGTCAGTTCAGTGGCACATACCGTAGATAGGCCAGATGAGAAAAATCCGATGCAGAGGAGGTTTCGGGTGAATTGTGAAAGATTAGCTGCCATTAGGTGTTTTCATTTCCTTTCAGCTTTCAATTCTTCACCCGTCTTGCCGCCGTGCTTGCGGATACCTATCGATAGATTGGCTTTAAACGGGGGATACCTTTCTTATCAGCCACTTCTAACATCTCCCCCACTCGGTCAACCAACGGAAACTCGACTCCATCTTCAAATAGTCGATCCACTTTTGCCGGGTCATTTGCACAGCAATAGTTGATCCTGATCTTATATTCTCTCAAACGTCTGGTATGCATTGGATCAACACTTTCGCCGCCCAGTAACTGGATGAACTCGCAACGAAACTGGATTGTTTCATTCACGTATTTGAGCGTGTTTGCCTGTCTATCCATGTTGCAAATTTTAATACGAGAGTCAACCCGCCTGGCGGCGGTTGCTGCACTGGCACCACAGGCCAGGAATGCTTGATGCAGTCGATTTCTCGATGCAATGAGGCGGGTTGTTTTTTCTGCCAAGTCAACCCCGCCTTTGAGATGTATGTTGAGCCAGATATTATGTGGCATGATGTCAAGCGTCTCCTTAAGCGTGGGAATACGTTCTCCCTTAAACCGGCTGCCTTTCCAGGAACCGGCATCCAATTGTTTTAAATCAGCAAGCATCAATTCTTCAACTCGGCCACTGCCATCAGTCGTGCGGTCAACCGTATAGTCGTGCATTAACACCAACTTCCCATCACTGGAGAGTGCAACGTCCAATTCAATCATTTGTGTGCCAAGCCGGATTGCCTCACGAAACGCTGCAATCGTATTCTCCGGATGTGAATCGCTTACACCGCGATGTGCACAAATGCCACGTGTTGGCATCTGGAAGCTTGCAACCCAAACAGAATGGTTAAAACTTGAACACCCCACCAGCACCACGGCTGCGATTGTTGTGAGTAGGAGGTGTTTCATTTGC
>CAJWOI010000358.1 GCA_913044255.1 uncultured Alphaproteobacteria bacterium | reverse complement strand
ATTTACAACTCCGGCACATCCCAATTGGAGCGGAGCGGCTCTAATCGGAAAAGATGGTTTATTGCACGGCATAGGTTCGCTTCTGATTGACGATGCAGGAACTGGTGCTACGGGAAGGCAAGGAAACATGTTTGTGCCTACAGAGTTGCTCAAGCCAATACTCGATGACTTGCTTTCAGCCGGTCGCGTTGATGGGCCTGCCCGCCCTTGGCTCGGAATGTTCACTGCCGAAACGCAGACCGGGTTGGTAGTGGTACATCTCACCCCCGAAGGACCAGCTCACCGTTCCGGTTTGGCCCGTGAAGATGTCATTCTTCGTATTGACGGTGAGCCCATAAACGATTTGGCGCATATGTACCGTAAGATGTGGAGTTTGGGTGACGCGGGTACCGTGATACCGCTCACTGTCATGCGAGATACCGTTGGCGTTGAGGTAACAGTTAAATCCGCAAACCGCTACGATTATTTCCGTACTCCAAGAAGCAAATAATCTGAACTGATTTAGGTCGCACCAAGTCGCATTTGATAACGTGGCCATACTTTGCGCCGGTTACGTCTCCGAGGAACGAACAGGCTTTAAAACTGAAATTACCCACGTACTGTAATGAAGATATATTCGGTCAGCTGTTGGACCCCCGCAAACTAAAGACCACTCGGTGTCACGAAACGAACAAATGTCGCGCAGGTTGGATCGAGTTCCAACCAAAAATTGTTAAACTCAAAAATGGCCAAAGCGGAGGTTGGAAATTTGTTTCCCATAGAACTAATTTCTTTGCTTTCTCTATCACCAGCCAACGTAGAAGCAAGGTCGCTAATGCTAGGGTTATGACCAATGAGCAATGCCCGATCAATATCTTTAGAGATTGATCGCAAACAATCCAATAACGTGGAAACATCTGCCCCGTAAATTGCGGAATTTATTTCAATTTTTGGTTTTTTGGGAAATACTACCGACAGTTGATCCATTGTTTCACGAGCACGAAGCGCGGGAGAACATAAAGCAAAATCCGCGGTAAGGCCTTCCTCACACATATACTGCGCCAATTTGTGAGCCGCCGTGCGTCCGCGGTCGTTCAAAGGTCGGTCTATATCAGGTATATTCTCCTGGACCGAACCCGAATTGGCGTGGCGTAGTAATAACAATGTCGTCATGCGAACTGCGGTCTTTACCTTGACGCAAGCATTGGTAAGTTACCTGAGTATAGGACATTCTAAAGTTCGTCGGGGTCCGAAGTTGAGTAGAATAATGCCAACAAACGAATGGATTATAATGTGACTCAAGCGCCATTCTTTACTTATGATCTCCAGTCCAAAGATTTGCGTTCTCGTGTCGTGAGTAACGGCAACGGTTTAGACATGCGAATTATTGAAGCTGGCTTCGAGGATGTAAGACAGCCCTGCGTGTTATTACTCCACGGCTTTCCTGAGTTGGCATACAGTTGGAGGAAGGTCATGGGCCCCATCGCGGCCGCAGGCTATCACGTGGTGGCGCCTGATCAACGGGGTTATGGCGGCACAAAAGGATGGACGGCGATCTACGATGGAGAGTTAGAGCCCTTCCGGATGACCAATTTAGTCAAGGACGTACTTGGACTTTTGTCTGCATTGCAGCATCGAGAGGCCATCGTAATCGGACATGATTTTGGTTCGCCCGTGGCCGCATATTGCGCGTTAACCCGACCAGATGTGTTTCGTGGCGTTGTGTTAATGAGCGCCCCATTTCCCGGTGCACCAGCAACGAATGCAAACGACAAAGATTCGCGAGAGTCCAGAAGTCATGCGCCTGACATTCATCAAGCCCTAGCCTCACTTAATTTTCCACGCAAACACTACCAATGGTATTACTCTACCCCGGAAGCAGACGCGGATATGCGGAACTGCCGGCAGGGTCTCCATAATTTCCTGCGAGCTTATTACCATTATAAAAGTGCAGACTGGGCCCAAAACAAGCCGTTTCCTCTTGCATCCCGGTCTGCCAGAGAATTGGCGAAACTTCCCACTTATTACATCATGGAACTAAACCAAAATATGGCTGAGACCGTGGCACCTGAAATGCCTACGCCTGCCGAAATCGAAGCCTGCAAGTGGCTAACCGATGATGAATTGAAAGTCTATAGCACAGCATTTAATTTCACCGGATTTCAGGGAGGGCTACAGTGGTACCGTTGTTCCACTACAGGCGCATTCAACAATGAACTGGAGCCGTTCGCGGGGAAGACTATCGACGTTCCGTCCTGCTTTATTTCCGGCAAAAGCGACTGGGGTGTATATCAAATGCCTGGGGCTTTCGAACGAATGCAGTCCGACGTATTAACTGATATTCGGGGCTGTCACCTGATAGATGGTGCGGGACACTGGGTTCAGCAGGAGCAACCCGAAGCAGCAATAGATTTGGTAATCGATTTTCTGAGTGGTGTAGAGCTATCTACCTGATGACCAGTCCGGATCGCTATCACGTCAGGTAATATCGAACCTAGGACCTGAAGGAACCGATAAGCCTCACGTGCCAAAATCTCCATGAAGATCCTAGCAAATTTTTAGAGTAGCATCATGCGTATTATGGGTCTTTCAGGCACACTTAAACAGGCTCTCGTAACCCTGCTCTTTTGTCTTGTTACGATTGGAGGCACGTACACCGCACGAGGTGAGAATCCCCCATACACAGACACCGAAACTACTCTCCCAAACATAATTTCCTCCTCGGATCCCTCTAGTTTTGTGACATTGGAGGCACTTCCCGAAGCGACCCAAATTATGGCGGATTGGAGAAACACTGAGGATTCTTTTCCTTTGAAGGCTAATCCCAAAGACCCGAATCCTGTAATAATTAACGAGATCATACGAATTCCATATTTGTTTCGGGCAACTTTCATCGATGGATCAGAAATAGAGGTGCACGTAAATAGAGAGATCGGAACCCGACAGCATGCGTCCGAGTCAGCGGAGCGCTATCTTACAGTCATTGGTCAACTACCTGCTATTTTGAGAACTGGCGTGAGAATAATTTGGTTACATAAAGAGGGGCCTGAACGGAAATTTGCTCTAAACCAGGGCATATATCTGAATGACGTTGAAGCGGCAAAGTTTCTAGAGGAGGGAACTCTAGAGGAAATACTATTCCATGAGGCCACACACACATCGCTGGACTTCCTGCACTCGGGTTTGGGAGGAGAAGCGAATCCAGACTGGCAGGCGGCGCAAACGTCCGATGGACAATTCATCAGCAAATACGGGAGGGACAACCCAGAATCAGCTCATTAAAAGCAACAGACGTTTCAAACAGCGTTAAAAAATGTTTATTTCGGGCACTACTCGAAGCTCTCCACCAAACAATGCGATAGTGGTAGTGCTACAACAAACTGGCGCGCCCGGCAGGATTCGAACCTGCGACCCCCAGATTAGGAATCTGGTGCTC
>CAJWOI010000357.1 GCA_913044255.1 uncultured Alphaproteobacteria bacterium | reverse complement strand
CCGCGCCAATATACGATTGGCAATTGAAAGTTCACGAAATATTTCGTTGAGAGCAATCATCATTTCATTCTTGGCTTACTTTTCTTGCTCTAGCTATTTCAAATTAGCAGCCAATAATAGTAGGATACATTAAACAGAAAACAAGAAGCGGATTACAGAGGATCTCATCATGCCCACGTCATCATCTTACACGTCCCACGATATTCCAGAAGGCGCCAAGCCAACCAAGGAAATTCTGGATCATCGCCCACGCTTTTCCCTAGCTGAGAAAGACCGCCGTTGGGACGGTATTCGAAAGAAGATGAAGATGGCTAATTTGGATGCGCTGGTGTTACTTGGCAATGACACTTTCTTCGACATGGGTTTAGTCAATGTTCGTTACCTAACTCATATTGGGTCAAAGGTTGGAACTAACGCGCTATTTTTCCTAGACGAGGATCCAATCGTTTGGAACGCGCTTCCCCATCAACAGCGTCCAACTAACATTCATCACCATACTCAGGACTGGACTACCGATATCCGTCCATTCCTTGGTCTAAACGATATGATTTCTGAGTTACGGAGTCACGGTATCGAAAATGGTCGTGTTGGTCTCATCGGTTTCTCATCTTCCATCGTCACAACACCAACTCTATTGCATAAGGATGTAGTTACTTTGGAGGAAGCGTTGCCAAATCTTGAGTTTGTTCCTGCCGGCTCAATGATGGAGGAGATGCGCTTAATCAAAAGCCAGGAGGAACTGGCGATGTTGGGCGAAGCCAGCCGTATTTCGCGTCTGGTCGTAGATACCTTCATAAATTACCCCAAGGTCGGTATGACTGAGGCCGAGTTGTGGGCGGAATTCATCAAGACTATGATCGTCAATGGCGCCGAGCCGCAAGTGTTTTTCTTCCTTGCCAGCGGCCCCGTGGAACATGACGAAAAAGAACTTTGGCATCTTTTGCATGGCGAAGCACAACCTGCCGTGCCCAGCATGCGTCCGCTGTCGAGGGGCGATGTTATAAACGCAGAATGGCATGTGCAGTATTCAGGCTATCTGGCAGCAACAGAGTTTACCGTCTATTTGGGTGATAAAGCTCCCGAAAAACTGAAGGATCTTCACAAGATTAGCGTGGAGTGCCTGGAAGTTAGTCTTGAATATATGAAACCTGGAAATACGCTTCGTGAAGCCTGGGAAGCGATTCGTGCGCCGGCGGAAAAGGCCGGCCTGGACTTTGTCGAACTCGGTTTTCATGGTCACGGTATGGCTTCACCGGAGTTCCCGACTGTTATATACCGACCCGGCTACGGCCCCCCTTCACTCAACGGGACAGGTATAGGTGATCTGATGTTCGAAGAGGGTATGGTTTTTGGCAACAACATTGACCTATCGAACCCTAAATGGAAGCCGGATGTCGGATGCATGTTCGGTGATATGGTAGTGGTTCGCGAAAATTGCGCTGAACGACTGGTGGACATACCGCTATTCCTGCCCGAGGTAGGGTGAGGCTATTCTTAGCAAATCTTTAGTTGCACTGTAGATGCTTCGGGATGCTATATGTAGTTTCTGATCTTAAATGTTGACTAAATTAAACGAGCCTAACAGTTCGGCTTTGACCGAAGCTTGAGTCAGATGACAAAAACTGCTCCCCTTTGAATTATGGTGATTGGATGAGATATCTACAATTTGGTCTCACGGAACACAACCATACCAAAGCAACTCCCGGCTTTACGCTGTTTTCGCCTCTGTTTCAACGGAAAACGTATATCATCAACATGTCCGGTGAAGTGGTCCACGAGTGGGAGCTACCTGGACCGCCAGGAGACTACGCTTATATCTTGCCAAACGGTAATTTGTTTGCCGCGACATGGCTGGGCGGCGGTCCCAACGGCTTTTTCGCCAAGGGAGGCCGCCTCCAGGAAATCGATTGGCACGGCAAAGTGGTCTGGGAATACCATGACGAATTCCAGCACCACGATTTCCGCCGCCTGAAAAACGGCAACACGGTATATCTAGGATGGAAACTACTACCCAACGAGGCTGCCGCATGCATTAAGGGTGGGCAACCGGGCAGCGAACACAAGGATGGCATTTGGGGTGATTATGTTCGTGAAATTGACTCGACTGGTGAGACGGTCTGGGAATGGCACTGTCACGAACACATGAAATTAGACAATTACCCACTCCAACCCGAGACCAACCGCCAAGAGTTCGCCCATGCCAACACCATAGCACCCCTCACCGATGGCAATTTTCTGATCTGTTTCCGCTTGATCGATCTGATTGCCGTTATTAACCGGCAATCCGGAAAAATCACCTGGGAGCGCTTCGAATGTGACTGGGGTGGGCCTCACGATCTGCAGGAGTTGGATAACGGCAACATGATGGTTTTTGCTAACCGGGGGTTGCATGCCGGCCCGAGAGGCTCGAGTGTTATCGAATTCGACCGACATACCGGCAAGACATTATGGGAATATAAAGGCAATCCCACACACACCTTCGATAGCCCTTTCATCAGTGGCTGCCAGCGTCTCGAGAGCGGGAATACGCTTATATGTGAAGGCCAATGGGGGCGACTATTCGAAGTCACGCTCGAAGGCGACGTCGTGTGGGAATATGTTTCTCCCTACTCCGTCAACGTCTCAAGAGCTGCCGATGAAGCTGCCGTTGAAGGCGATGTCAATTTCATATTCCGGGCCTACCGGTACCAGGCAGATGGGCCGGAGATCCGAAGTCGCTTAGGAAAGCCTTGAGAGTAATTTTTAGTGTACGTCGTCACATCAATTTGAATATCCATTGAAAGAATTGGGAGAGCGACGTTATCTGGCGCCTTAATCCATCCAGACCGGCGACAACTTTCGGTCTTCCACAACGTCTGGGGCTACCTCCCCTACCTTCGTTACGAAAACACATGCTAAACAGGCTTATCCATTCTTCGCCGAATTCAGCACTTGGATATCGAAGAACCGTTTCGATGCGATCCAGTCTCATTCGATCGCCGTTATAATGATTCCAAAACAATTCTTCCTGGGCAAGCGCCGGTTGTTACATTCACTGTAACAATTTTCCGGCGAAAACCGTCCGCCTCGATCACGACGTCGTAGGATCCGCTGTCCCGATCCAATCGATCGAATTTGAAATCCCCGTAATTGTCGGTCTCCGTTTCCTGTACCTTTTCGCCCTCTTTGACCAGTGAAACCCTGGCGCCTTGAGCGCAGTCCTGTACTCCGTCAACTTCTGTCACAACGCTACCGCCAATAAAACACTTTGTGTATCGGTACAGATTCTTATAGTGCACGCGCGGCCGGGTATTAAATTCCGGGTGCAGTTGTTCCAAGCCTTGCTCCGCGATGATCGCGGTCATTTCGGTGTCGCTGACCTTCATCGCCTGCATAGCTCGGGTTACACAGACCTGCGCACAGCGCGGCTCTTTCCAGCCGTCGTC
>CAJWOI010000356.1 GCA_913044255.1 uncultured Alphaproteobacteria bacterium | reverse complement strand
CATTTTGGGGAGTGATCGGGTAACCAAAAAACCCCTCACAGCACGCCGCCAGGGCTCCCCACCCTATCGCTTCGTTTCCCATCACAAAGATTCTTTCCGGCATCAGTTCCTATTCTCCTTCCGATTGGTAGACTTCTATCGCAAAATGTGGACACATCCAAGCGCAGATGCCACAAGCTTTACAATTTTCCGGATCGGTAAACTCGGGCAAAAGATGCCCCTGTGGACTAAAACGCTCTTTGGAAATGACAATTGACTTTGTAGGGCAGAACTCGGCACAATAACCACATCCTAAACAAAGAATTTCGTCAACAACAACTTCGCCTTTTTTCATCTTATCTCCTGGCGGAATTCCTCATCAGCAATATCGAACCCTTTTCAGGTGATGGATATCCGTGTACTGGTTAAACTCCTTTTATTGGACAAATCCCCAACTTCCAAAACCCAAAAACTAAGAACGAGTATAAACCGCTTGCGTCTACCTGTCAAGCCGTTTCTGCCTTGACTTCGCCAGGCTAAGATGATATGACATAGCATACTGGGCACTGTTTTGAATCAACGAAAATGTTACTGTCTTTACCTAATCCGGGAAGAGGGGGAGAGAGATGAGCCGAAAACCACCTTTCTTTGAAGATGTGAATGATGGAGATGATTTGCCCAATATCATCAAGGGTCCGATAACTCGCACTCAACTGGTAAAATACGCTGGAGCATCAGGAGACTTCAACCCGATGCACCACGACGAGATATTTGCCCAGCAAGGCGGTATGCCGTCCGTCTTTGGTCATGGCATGCTGAGCATGGGGTTTCTGGGTCAGGTGGTCACTGACTGGGCGGGCAACGATCCTTTAAAGCAGTTAAGGGTAAGGTTTATGGCGATTACCTGGCCGGGAGACGTAATTACCTGTAAAGGGAAAGTCGTTCGCAAATACCAGGAAGATGAGAAAAACTATGCTGAGTGTGAACTTTGGGCTGAGAATCAAAAGGGAGAGAAAACGGTAGCCGGCACGGCTAAGGTATCATTGCCTTCGAGAGATAATCAAAGGAAAGTCTCTGTCGGTATTCGGGCATAGACCTTTTTATCCGATGGTTTCTGAAGGCTTCTTCTCGACTCAGAACCAAAAGCGTGGCCATTCCAGCCACAACCAGTTTCGGCGCTTTTCGTAATTCGGCATCACGATGCGAAGAAGATTCCAGAATGCGGGTGAATGATTGTGGCAGATGAGTTGATAGAGTTTATGGGCCACTACGTAATTTACCAGCGATATTGAAGTCAGGACAATGCGCCAGTTGAAGCGGAGCCGACCTTTGGGATCATAGTTTACCCATCGGTTTTGTTGGTCTCGTATTAGGACAGGTGGCGAGCCATTTTTAGTCGGGGCGACAAGATAGCCACTCGCTAGGCAATCTGCTTGCCGCGTGATCCTGGTACCAATGGATTGCTTCGGGGGGAGGGGGGGCATGCTTCCTCTGGGAGTAAATTTTGATGATCCTCATTTGTCGAGCGTCGTTACTTTTTTTGAATTTATCAGATAAGATCAATTGCATTGTATCTTTATCTTTTGCCCGAGGTGCAACGGTTAACGAACTCCCAGCTTGGACCGGATCATAAATAGGTTTACCCATGGGGCGAGTGCGCAATGCGCCCGCAAGCTCTTGTTTTATCCTCTGCTTTGCAAATGAAACGTATTTTTCCACAGTTTCCGCGCCAACCCCGCGCCGTTTATGGCGAATTGCGGCAATTATCGAGGTTCCAGTGCCAAAAAAAGGATCAAACACCCAATCACCTTCATCGGTCATCGATAAGACAAGCCGTTCAATAAGCTCGACGGGGAACTGACAAGGGTGCTCCGTTTTCTCGATATGATTACTCTTTACATTTGGGATAACCCACAGATCACCAGGATTTTTCCCTAGCGGGTTACATGAATACTTGCCTGCTTTGGGACCCTTAAAATGTTTCTTGCCGGGGTACTTCTGAGGAATTCTAATAGGATCGAGATTGAAAATATAATCATCAGACTTGGTGAACCAGATAATCGTTTCATAGCGACCGGAAAATCGCCGACTGCAATGAAGACCATGCACGAAATGCCATATGATGCGGTTTCGCATCTTGAGGCCGTGCTGCATAAAGATCGGATGTAAAACCGTATCCAACGGTATAATCACCCCTCCATCTACATAGTTGCCGACTTGCCAGCAAATGCTCCCTTGTGGGGAGAGGCATCTGACGCATTCAGCGATTATTGAGGATTGCTGCTCAACATATGTTTCAAGCTTGAGCTTTCTTTCATATTCCTTTCCAATGTTATATGGAGGCGATGTAACGACAAGTTGCAGTGTTCCATCTGATATTGAACGTAACAAATCAATGCAATCACCATGGTAAACAACGATTTTAGCATTATTGTTGTATTTCTCCTCTATGGTCATCTGCTCAAACATATCGAATGAAGCACTCCTTTCGTGTTTAATCTGGCGAACAATTTATTATCAGGTTGATTTGTCTTGATAAGTTTATATTGAAAAATTTTCAGGTATATTTGCCCTCTACTCATTATCACAAATTTAATGCCGCACGCGATTCTTCGGGAGAATACCATCATAGGCCGAAAGACCAAATAGATTTTTAATGATTAGAGCGTTTGTGGGATTAACAAAAGTCTTTTCATAAGCAGGTTTCAGAGTCAGATCTGGGAAAATAAATAAGGCGAGGAAATTATTGCTTAGCAGAATAGCGAGAGTAAAGAGGCGATGTCAACGTCGATTCACGTTATTCTTGATCTTCTCGAATTAGTGGGAGATGAGGGGCCTAGGATACCCCATGTTCAACCAGAACTTGAAATCTGAAATACTCATAGAGACAATATCTCCTTTCTGGGTCAAAGTGGATAAACTCCTTTGAATCTTCAGGTCTTTCCTCGGACACGTTGCGCGATGCGAAGGCATTCTCGAACATGATCGAGATTCAGAGACCCGAGAACCAAACTAGTTACACTCGAGTTGGAAAGCGCAAAGGCAATAGCTGCCGCAGGACCGAGCGTACCTGATCGCAGGCTTTTTTTTACCAATACTGCCACTTGCTTTGCTGCCGCCTCTGTGATCAACTCCTCGTGCCCGCGATGCTCTTGGTGATACTCCACCATGATCGCGTCCGCCCAGGGTAACGCCGCACGAAATCCCGAGTTGGTATAACCGGAAAATCCGATAGCGCGAATCAGTCCTTTGTCTCGTAACGCCTGCAACGTAGGCACCACAACCGTCTGCTCAACGACGTAAACATCGTCCCGGCTCGAATGAACGAATACCAGGTCGAGCACATCTGTTTGAAGCCGTTGCAGGCTTTTCACAATACTTTTGTGTACGGCGCCTTGCGAGAAATCATAGGTGGACTTCCCATCCTCGAATGTCTCACCTACTTTGGTAGATAACAGAAACTCATCGCGTCTGT
>CAJWOI010000355.1 GCA_913044255.1 uncultured Alphaproteobacteria bacterium | reverse complement strand
TTCCTGGTGTCACCATTGTCACCTACCCCGATATTTGCCGACGCGTCATTGATGGCGGGCATGAGATTGGGCACCATGGATGGACACATACGCCACCAACACAATTAAACCGAGACACAGAGACCGAGGAACTCAAACGCGCCAACGATGCCATATATGAGCTGTGTGGCCATCACGCCAGTGGTTATCGTTCACCATCCTGGGACTTAAGCCCACATACAGTCGGGTTGTTACTTGAAAATCACTTCCTTTACGACAGCAGCATGATGGGCCACGACCATCACCCATATAGGGCACGCCATGGTGACGTGATAGCGGGCGAGGGGTCAGTGCAATTTGGCGCCACGACAGATTTGATCGAAATGCCCGTTAGCTGGACACTTGATGACTACCCTTATTTCGAATTCGTTCGGAGCGGCACCTCTATATTGCCTGGATTGTCCACTGCTCGTGAGGTGTTAAAAAATTGGGTAGATGACTTTGTGTATATGTGCCGGAATGAACAGTGGGGCGTACTCACGTATACATTTCATCCGTTCGTTATCGGCCGTGGCCACCGAATGATGATTTTGGAGGAGCTGATCAAGACTCTATCCGACCAAGGGGCAATTTTTGCAACCATGATCGATGCAGCCACGGAATTCACCAAACATGAACCTTTACTAAATGGCTAACCATAAATATCTCGTGAAATCATTAACTTTTTAGCTTGAATATCATCCTTATTGTCTAACTTGGAAAGTGCCCATAAACTTTGGCAAAGCTTGGACTACCGCGTCAGGAACCAAATTCATGATCCACGAACTTAGGATGTATACGTTGAAACCCGGCTCGATAAACAAAGCGCTAGAAGCAAGCGGGACGGTAGCACGTCGGATTAGAGGCGGCGATAGTTACGGCAAGCTCGAGGGACATTGGTCAAGCGAGATAGGGACACTCAACCAGTACGTTCATTTATGGGGTTTCGAAAGTGTGAGTGAAATGCAGCGTCTACGCGGGGAGCTTGCCGCACTTCCGGCATGGCGCGAAGAATATGTCCCTCTAATACGGCCCAACATCCTGAGGCAAGAAATTCGCATATTGCGCCCAGTGCTGTCCATGAAGGAACCAGAAGGCGACAACAACTTTCACGAATTGCGCACGTATCGTGTGAAGCCAGGAAAGGCGCTTGAATGGACAGAACGCATGGCCGAAGCAATGCCAGCACGCGAAAAATACTCGCGCAACCTCGGTCTTTGGATTAATGATTTTCCAGATCCAAACGAAATCACACACCTTTGGTCCTACAAGAGTTGGCAGGAAAGAATAGATGCCCGGGCAGGTTCGCAGACAGACCCAATATGGGAAAAATTCCTTGCATACGCGGGACCATTAATTGAAGCGATGAGCTCCATGATACTTACACCATCACCCTATTCTCCACGCAAGTAAGCCGGGGTCAGTATGGAGTTTCAAAACACAGGCGCAAAAAGTGGAAAGTGAGATTAATGGAAATCCATAACTTCACACCTCTCTCGGCACTTGCAGGGGGAGTACTTATAGGTCTCTCGGCAGTTCTCCTGCTTGCAGTGAATGGCCGTATTGCCGGCATAAGCGGGATCGTGCGCGGGATCATAGACCCGAATAAACCCGACGATCTTGATTGGCGACTTTTATTTCTAGCTGGTCTGATAGCCGGCGCCTTTCTTTACAGGCTACTGCCAGGCATGAACACGTCGATCTCCCTTGAAGCCCCTTTGCTGATTGTGATCATCGGTGGCGCTTTGACGGGAATCGGCACTGCCGTGAGCGGTGGGTGCACTAGTGGTCACGGAGTTTGCGGTCTGGCCCAAAAATCACCGAGATCGTTGGTAGCAACAATAAGCTTCATGTTCATGGGAGGTGTAACCGTCTTCATGATGCGCCACGTCGTCGGAGGATAACTTATGAAACGCGCATTTTTACTGCTTATTTCCGGATCTCTGTTTGGTTTTGGACTTTGCCTGTCCCAGATGGTTGACCCTGCTAAGGTACTAGGATTTCTAGACATTGCCGGCGCGTGGGATCCAAGCCTCGCTTTTGTAATGGTGGGTGCTTTAGTCGTCGCCACGATCGGTTTCACCCGCATTTTCAGCTGGCCTAAGCCGTTGCTCGACGGCAACTTCTCCACTCCGACACGATCCGGCATTGACAGACCGCTCGTAGTAGGTGCGATCATTTTTGGTATCGGATGGGGCTTGGTGGGATTTTGCCCCGGACCAGCCATCGCATCAATCGCTTATAGCCTGCCAGAAAGCTGGGTGTTCGTGGCAAGCATGGCGGGAGGCATGTTCGCGGTACGTCTGCTTCTTGGGCCGCAGTCATTACAGCCAACACCCCGAAGCTAGACCTCTCAGAATTTTGTTATATTAAGCAGTGAAAGTGTCAGCAAGCAACATAACTAAGCTTCGAACAAGCTACCAGTCGACATGTCACGCGCATAAGATCGTCTTGAACTCTTTAAATACCGCTTCGTAGAGCGGACGCTTAAATTTAACGATCGCGTTCAGCACGTCTGCAGGAATCATCCAACGCCAATCACTGAACTCCGGCCGCCCTGAACTCCCAAGATCGATGTCCTGATCCCGTCCCTGGAAGCGCATGGCGTACCATATTTGGCTTTGCCCATGGTACTGCCCTCCCCATAATGTCCGCGCCAGATTTTCAGGAAAATCGTAACTAAGCCATTCCTTTGACTCGCCTATAACATCAACATCGTTCGTTCCAATTTCCTCGTTCAGCTCTCGCATTGCAGCCACCTGCGGCGCTTCGCCATTGTCGATACCACCTTGCGGCATTTGCCAGGCCTCTTGTTCCGTGTCAATTCGCCGAGCCACAAACACCAAATTCTGGGAGCTAAGTAACATGATCCCCACGCCACGCCGATAGGTCCGAGCGGTATTACTCTGGTGCCCCTGCATCCCTTACTCAACTAACTCAGAATTCGAAGAATCAGCTTCTGACGTTCAGTTACACTCGGTCTTCAAAAAGCGCCACGCCGCGAATTAGATCCAGCGCTCGTTGCAACTGATAGTCGAGCAGCACATCCTCATCGGCTATATCAGCCACATCAACAGCAGATCCATCCTCCTCCTCCGAAACACTAGACTCAGGACTGCTACCTTCGACCTCCAGCCGACCCCGCAAATTCTCCTCACGCCGACGAGCTCCATCGGATGTAACTTGAATCGTTCCCGCATCCACAAAAATGTCGGGCTCGATGCCAGTCGCCTGGATAGATCGACCTGACGGCGTATAATATCGCGCCGTGGTAAGGCGCATTGCGCCCTCTCCTGGCAAAGGGATCACCGTTTGAACTGAGCCTTTGCCAAACGAGCGAGTGCCAAGAATAATTGCCCTGCGATGATCTTGCAGCGCGCCAGCCACGATTTCCGAAGCAGAAGCCGAACCTCCATTGATAAGCACAACTATAGGCAAC
>CAJWOI010000354.1 GCA_913044255.1 uncultured Alphaproteobacteria bacterium | reverse complement strand
TCGTATGGCTTCGGTCGAACATGACGGCTACTTCAGCCAGGCGAATGATGGCCATGATTAAGCGTGTCGGCTTAGACCCCGGTACGCTCGGTGCCCTGCAAAACGTGGCGATCGCAAAAATAGTGCGCCGCCGCTGCATTAGGTGCCCGCGTGAGGCCCTGTGCGAAAGGTGGCTCGTCGGAGAAGTCGAAGGGGGCAACACCTTCTGCCCCAACGCACAAACTTTCAGCTCTCTAAAGCGGACATAATTAACGCAGCCTAGGATAGGGTTGATACGAAGAAGCGAACTTAAATTTGGCCTCATTGAAATGGGGCCATTTTTTGCTTGTGTGGTTGGAAGCTGAGCCTTTAATTTTTGGCCATGGAAACCTGGCATTGGCCATGTACCCTTGCCAACCAAAATGGTTGGTTCATGACAGTTAGGCCCGCTTGATTTATTCGAATTTTTCTATCCAAAATCAATTGGCTTTGGCTGGACGTTTTTTCAACATTAAGTGCGGTGGCGGTACTGCTGCTATACGGCCCTAGGATCAGTATGAGTTTGGTTTCTGAGGGGTATGAAAGAAGTCGTTTTACCTCTCTGGGGCGGTTATTATTCCGAAGTATTATAATTCTTTTTACTTCGTCTCCGGTCAAAAAGATTTCTTTAGAAACGTGACCGTTGAAAACACCATAAAATTCATAAATTGGCATGCATGATGCAGAGCTTCCGGATCCCCACGCGTAGCCAGAGAGCGCTAAGAAGATTAAAATGGCAATTGATAAGCGAATGATACGTTACTTAATTCTGATGGATTGTAAGCGGATTGTTGAATGTTAAAACTGACAGTTCCATATTTTTTACCGCCTAAACCCACATCATGTTGAATCGCGAAGAATGCTCCCGCATTAAATTCTGATTTTGCAGAAATTTCCTGTTCCGCATAACTGACCTGCCCCTGCCTGTTACGCCCAGTAGGGGTCATAAGAGAATACTTTCCTTGGTAAAAATGACCCGGGTCGTATACGCCAAAAGATAATTTAGTTGCATCCTTTTTGTATTCCGCCCCCAGCGTTAGCTGGGCATACGAGCTGTCTTTTAATCCAAATTGAGTTATGCCGGGCTGTCTATCACTAATTTGGTTAAAAGAGGAGCGTCCGAATACATTAAACTGATCAGATACTTTTTGTTCAAATCCTACTTCCAGGGTACGGATATCGCCGGCAGTTGGCAGACTTTCATCCAACACACCAAGGTGCACATCAGCGGTGGTTTGAGACCAGCCTGAATGGAGGGCCAAGCCCTTTGTTGGCTTGAAAGATACATTTATCCCTATACCGCGGGATGGATCACTAGAGTCATTGCCTAATTGGAAAAATGGTCGGAACGACAAGTTTTCACTTTCAAAGGCCACTATTTCCCATTGGTTACGCGCGCTTTTGGCAACGAAACTGGGTGACGGCATAAACCCCATTTTGTCTCCCCATGCATGTCCGCTAGAGAGCGCCAAGGGGTCAGAAGATCGGCTGAAATGAATAGGAATTCCGAGGCTGGATGCGTCTTTAGCAGAACTGAACGAAAGAACCCCAGTCGCAGTATTCTCGGTGTTATTGGGAGAAGAATAACCCAGGGCTGGTGAAGGTTGGCTTTTCTTCAGATCAAAAACTTCCGCACCAGAAATATAAAACGTAGCCCCGTCAAAGGCGTCAAAAACTGCGAACTGTTGGTTGGCCAGGACTTTAATAGCGGCTGATGACAACCCGTGGGGTACTGACAATTTTCTCTGCGATAGGTCGACCGATCCAGTTGAATAAACCTTTCCGTCAGTTGAATAGGTTAATGAACCAATTGCACTTGTTGCCGCAGCAGCGTTGACCAAGCCGTGCCCGAATATCGCCTCCATTTGGGCGGTGGTACATGTCGAAGCGGTGCATCCGTAATACCCGGTTAAGCCAGTATATGAGGCTGTATTTTTTACACGCGTGACAATCTGTGCCGCCGTCAGGCTCGAGAAGCGCTGCATGACGGTTGCTACGAGGCCCGTGACATGTGGCGCCGCCATTGAGGTTCCAGAATATCTTACATAGGTACCGTTCGCTTGTGCTGCATAAATCCCATCTACTGACTGATTGTCACCTCCACCGGGTGCCGTCACACAAAAGTCTTTGGTCACTCCGCACTGGTTGGTATAACCAGTCTCTTTAAGGTCCGGCCCGACGGCAACGACGTTTAGCCATTCATTGGCTAATTCAGTTATTCTGTAAGGAAGTCCACCAAGTAGCAGGGACTGAGTTGCCCCGCTATTACCCGCTGCGAAAACAAACACGGTTCCATTTTCTTGGGCCGCACGCATAGCCGCGATTGTCTTGGGGCGCCATGCACGCAGAGTTGATTCGCTATAATTATGAGCAAAATAATAATAGGCCCAACTATTGTTGGAGACCTGAATATTATCCGTTACATGCTGATCATATACCGCAGCATCCCTATCATCTAAGCCCAAGCCGATTAGGCTGCCAGAATTATTGCCTGCTTTATAATCATAGAGAGTTGCATCATAAGCAACCCCACGCATTCCGATGCCGTCACGTGTGCCCGCTATAATCGATGCGACATGAGTACCATGACCGTGGCCATCTGTTCCAACACCATCAGAGCCACCGCCAAAGTTCGTTCCGGAAATTGTTTTGCCGCTAAATTCGGCATGAGATGAGTCTATGCCTGTATCGACTACCGCTACTTTTATTCCAGACCCGGTATACCCGGCGTTGTTTATGCTAGCCGCACCGATCGATGCCAGCCCAGCTTGCGCTGAATACTCGGTGCCGTAGTTGCCGCAAATAGTTGTGGAACAATCGAGAAAGTCGTGAAGCCGCGGCGCCAGATCTGGTGGAGTTACCCTTGAACGACCTCCCTGTGGGATACCGGACGATGCTGTTGAAGCACCCAGATTGAATAGTCCACGTCCATAAACTTCGTCACTGCCAGAACTACTGCTAAAGCTAGTGCTGCTGCCCCCACCACCTCCGCATCCGGTGAGAGCCAATATCATTGCAACGACAGGAAAATAGCGGGCAAATCCCATAACACGGTCTCCAGTGTTCAGACTTCACACTAAGCAACGTGGATACATGCGCGCAGGACTTATTGTACAATAACAATGCTCCGATAGCCAAAGCCTCACCCGATAACCGGGGGGTGTGATGGGTTCACGCCATCGGCATGGGGTAGCGTAGGCCAGTGTTCCACGCATACGATACCAGGGACAGGGCATCACCGATCACGGCCCAGGGGCCCGTCTACTTTTCCAATGATATTCTCCCCGTGATCACATTGCCCTTGCCATCGCAATGTTGGTCCGGGAGAGCAGGGTGGCTATGTGGCTCACCTGTGCCTTCAGGGCACGCAACTCCTGGTCATTCTCACGCTTCAGCGCGTCTAGTTCTGCCTGCAGTTTGCGGATCGTTGCGTTTTGTTTCTG
>CAJWOI010000353.1 GCA_913044255.1 uncultured Alphaproteobacteria bacterium | reverse complement strand
TGATGTGTGCACGGTTGCGCAGGTGTACTGACTAGTCCTATGTTTGCCTCGTGCCGCCTTAGCTCAGTTGGTAGAGCATCGCATTCGTATAGAGTGTTAATCTGTCTATGCGTCCCTCTTGGGAAACCAAGGGGTGAAAAGGTCGCTAAAACGGGGAAACCCAGACAGGTACAACTGTTGGCAATCCCGTGCTAGTTCCGCAAGGGGCGAGTGTAGAGACTTTACACGACCCACCTAAGGCCCCTGGGGCTATGGTGAAGAGAAAGTCCAGACCACAAACATCCCCTTGGGATGGCAACGAAAGTTGTAGCTGGTAAGAATGCGGGGGTCGTGTGTTCGAGTCACACAGGCGGCACCACCTTTTGGCTTGGGATGTTCTATCAGATCCTGGTTGGAAAGGTCGTCGGTATCCGCTACAACTCCTGGTTTCTATGCTATGGGGCCAAATTAAAGCGCGTAACATAATATAATCCTTAACCGCCGGGCTCCTTTTCCGTACATTCCACCACGATATCTGCTCCAGATTGCTATCATGCCTGCCCTGATACTCATTGTTTTTATAGATCTTTTAGGTTTCGGCATAATTATCCCGATATTGCCGTTCTACGCGGAGCATTTTGGTGCCTCCCCAGCTATTGTTACCTTACTGATGGCGAGCTATTCGCTGATGCAATTTATTGCTGCGCCCATCATTGGGTCGATGAGTGATCGATATGGAAGGCGACGAGTTATTCTGGTCAGTTTGGCTGGGACGTGCGTCGCGTATGTGGCAATGGCTTACGCGAGCACCCTTATTATGTTGTTTGCGGCCAGGGCTTTGGCAGGATTATTTGCTGGCAACATAGCAGCCGCCCAAGCTTACATCGCGGATATTACTACGCCAGAGAATCGGGCACGTGGCATGGGACTTTTCGGTGCAGCGTTTGGACTCGGGTTCATTTTTGGTCCGGTATTCGGTGGCTATCTCACTGAGCCCGTGGCGGGCAATATTAATTTCCACGTCGCCCCTCTTTGTGCTGCGGGTTTGTCAGTTCTAGCGGCAGTATTGACGGTTCTGATTTTAAAAGAATCCAGAAGTCCGGGTTTCGGGGACGAAAAACGGCACGGCTGGTTTTCCCCTATTATGGCTGCGGTTCAACGGACCGACATGAAGCAGCTAGTGTTTCTGTTTCTGCTTGTGATGTTCGTATTCGCTGGCCTTGAAGCGACTATCGCGATGTGGGCTGAACGACAGTTCTCTTGGGGACCGCGTGAGGTGGGTCGTCTCTTTGCATATGTGGGTGTGGTGGCGGCGGTGGTGCAGGGCGGCCTTATTGGTCCAGTGACACGGCGTTGGGGGGAAGAACGTGTCGTTGTGTTGGGTCTTTGTGGTTTGGTGATCGGTTTTGCAACAATGCCGATAGCGCAGAATTTGTGGGTTTTGCTCGGGGCGACGGCGTTACTGGCGGGTGGTTTTGGACTTTGCAACCCAGCACTCAACAGTTTGATTTCTCGTCGTGCGTCTTCTGAGTCGCAGGGCGCGGCTCTGGGGGTGGCACAATCTGGCGCAAGTCTTGCTCGTATATTGGGGCCCGCCTTTGCCGGCGTGGTATTTGCCACTTTGGGAAGACACGCGCCCTACGTAATTGGAGCAGTTTTGTTGTTGGTCGCAATCTTCATTGCCTGGCGTTTGGTGCGTCCCCCGGGATCAACAGCAACTAAAACTTAGATTTTTGATATAGTGCATTTAGTTTTCAAAAAAAGTCTGCCATTTCTCGTTGTTTCCTGAGGGCAATTTGCTGCCAGGTTTATTGATCCATGTCCATATATCGGTCAACACCATCTCTGCGTTTAAGTCCCGGAGGAGCATGTGATACCCCTTAGGGTAAATAACCACTCGATGAGGACCCGAGAGTGCGTTGAGCATTTTTGCCGTGGCCGCCTTTGGTATTATTTCGTCTCGAGCGCCGTATAATATCAGGGCAGGTGTGCGGATAGAGGGTCCGGCTGCCAGTGCTGTGTCCATCAGGTTGACCATGCCGTACATTGAGTCGATTCTAGTTTTCTTTATCACCAGTGGATCTCTGCCCAGAGCGATCAGCATTTCGGTATTGTCCGAAGGTGTAATACCAAGCCCTTGTCCAGAAAATTTAATCCAGGGTACGCTGTGCGCACCCAGCCAAAGGGCAGGCGGGTAAAAGGGATTCATTGTTTGTCGGCCCCATACTGCTGGCGCCACTAGGACAATGCCATGAACCCTAACCTGATCGCGCGCAACGGCTGTCATGGCTATACCACCGCCCATGCTTTCCCCGATCAAGTAGAGTGGCAGGCTGGGATGGAGTCTCTCGATCACATGAACCGCTTGGGACAGATCCTCTACCAGGATATCTACTCCGGGCCATAGTCCAGCATGTTCGCTTGCTCCAAACCCGCGTTGATCGTACGCGTAAACCAAAATGCCTCGCTCTGACCAATAAGAGCCCGGGTTGGCGAAGGCGTTGCTGTAATCGTTGAATCCATGCAACGCCAAGAAAATGGCATGGGGGCTTTCCGTCGCGGTCCATGTTCGAAGAGAAAGTCTAGTGCCGTCCGCAGTGATGAACGCGTCGGAATCAAAGTGCGGTTCAAGTATCGATGGTCCAACAGATATCAGTTGTGGCGAGCATGCCCACTGCGCAGCACAGACCAACAGGCACAGCCAATCCAGAATTTGCCGTTTTATCTTCATTTTTGTTTAGTTGTCCCTGTATCATATGACACGCGGGTGTTGATGTTTCTGGATGGCAAAGCGTAAGAATGAGTTTTCTCGAACACATCAAAAATTGCAATCATCACGATATAGCCAACTTTGTTCCGTTCAACATAGCTGGTCGAAGAATCGGCTGGATCAAGCAACAGGTGCTGCCATATTTTGCAGCTTTCCCAGATGTTGTTTCATGTAGTGTGGATGAAATTACAGTTAATCCAGCCTTGGATACACCTGCCGTTTTGACCAGGGAGATGTCCAGGATCGCGAAATGTTTGGCGGAAGCGGGTTTTACCAACACCTTGCTTCAAGAGCAGTATGCGGTGGGAACACGATTTGGGGAAACTTTCTTTGAACTTGATAGGGGAGTGGTGCCAATATTTGGAGTGCGCGCGTATGGGCTGCACCTCACAGGGTTTGTCCGTGACGGAGACAATTTTTTGATTTGGGTTCCGCGTCGGACGCTGGATCGCCCGACGTACCCGGGGAAACTCGATAATACGGTTGCGGGAGGGCAACCCGCTGGGCTCAGTTTAGCTGAGAATCTGGAAAAGGAATGTGCAGAGGAGGCAGGTCTTCCATCCGATATGGTGCGTCATGCTCGCCCTGCTGGAACCATAGGTTACAGGTTAGAGATTGAACACGGCCTGAGAGACGACTTAATTTTTTCTTTTGATCTGGAGTTGCCGCCTGATTTCAGTCCAAAAAACTGCGATGGAGAAGTAGAGGATTTCCAACTTTGGCCAGTCGACAAGGTG
>CAJWOI010000352.1 GCA_913044255.1 uncultured Alphaproteobacteria bacterium | reverse complement strand
ATGCTTCTTAATGTCTTGATTTACGTCAGTTGTGTTTGGTTGTTTGCTCGCGAGGTTCTTGGATCATTGTGGGTTGCATTTGTATTTGGACTTGGAGCGCTGTTTACACTTTCCTGGTTTCACCAGCCTCACTTTAATTTTTATGCATTTTATCTATTGCCATTGGTTTTCTACATGCTTGTACGGTGGTCGAAGACAGAAGATATACGGTTCTTGTATTTTGCCGCGCTGATTGAATGTTGCTCCATAATCGGGGGGTGTACATATGTTTATATGCTCCATCCGTTGATATTTATTTGCGTTTTGGCGGGACTGTTTTTCGATCATTCAACTCTATTTCGCAGCTTGTTCAAGGTATCCAATTTATACTACTGGCAACTCCACCTCTTAATAGCAGTGGGGTCTTTTTTAGCCTTCTTCGCATTTTCCATCACGGACGATGCCATTTTCTTGGGTGCAGGTAGAGATAGCCAAACTTTCAAAGTGTCATTGGAGTCATTCCTGAATTATGGTCGATTTACGCCCGGCACAAGTCTCTACGGGTTGGTGTCAGGCGGCTTGGAGCACAGTGCAAACTCTTATTACGTCGGCCTCTTGACGTTTGCCCTGGTGATCTGGGGAAGTTTGAGGCTGCGCAGTGGTTTGTTTTTTGGCCTTTTGACGGCATCGACTTTGTTAATGTTCATGTCGGTTGGAGGAAAGCTTGCCGAAGTGTTGTATCACTTTCCAGGGATGTCCATGTACCGCCACATTGGGGCCGTGTTTGGCATTTCTGGCGCGCTGTTGCTGATGGCAGCCGCGATTGCGGCTGATCGGCTGTTGGTCACGGATGCCGAGCCAAAGCACCAGACATTTCCCAGGTGGAGGAATACCCTGATCATGGTCTTGTTAGGGGGGCTAGTGGCGGATGCCGTCTTTTCCTTGCGTCCGGGGGATGAGATGATCGTGTTTCCCCACAGAATAGCCCTGGAATGGTGGCAGCCTGTCTTACGCATACTCGCCTATGGTGCTGCTGCGCTGACGGCGATCTGGTTTTTGCGTCCAGAACATGATGGAACCAGATCAAGAACGATCATATGCACTGTATTCGCGCTATCGTTTGTGCTGGATGTGGGTCTCTTTCAGTGGCGTGTTTTGCACCACCTGCCCCGGGTCGAGGAACCTCCGGCGTCCGGAACATTTGATTTGCGCCCCATGACATGGAAGGACGAGCGTCAGAATGACATTTCGTATCCACACGCCTTGCAATATCTAAGCGTGGATATCCATCCTAGTTGGAATTACGATTTCCTTTACTCGTATCTTGGCGTCGACCTCTGCCGGCCGCTTGTTAAGGCGCAGATGTTGTCGCGCGGCGTTCACAGCGCAATCAACGCAATGGGCGGAAAGGTGAGCTCCGTGCCGAGCCCGGATTCCCTGCCCCAGGAACCGTCCCGGAGGCGGGCATTAGGATGCGAATTCCCCAAGGTTACATTCGCCGGCGATTTTTTATGGGCCGAGTCTACCGAGAGAGCCGTGGGTTTGCTTGGAAACGCCAAAGATCCGGATGTGAGGCCTATTCTTTCGCCGGGCGCCATGCATCAACCTGCCCTGTCCGGTCCTTTTACTTCTCAGGCCTTCTATGAGGTCATGGACTTCGGCAGCAACCATCTGAGCCTCGACATTGAAGTCAGGGATACGCTACCCGCTTTGATGATATATGCAGACGGCTTCGCGTCAGGATGGCGCGCCCAAGTGAATGGCCAGGAGACCCCCGTATTTCGGGCCAATGTTGGGTATAAAGGGATTGTGATCCCGCCAGGGCGCCAGCGTGTTGAATTTCGCTACGGCAGCCCGATCGATCTTGCAAAGAGCTGGGGCATGGCCATTCTCGGGCTGTTGTTTATCGCGGTTCTCATTATTGTTATTTTACGGGGCAACTTTTCCAGACAGCCTGGTGCTGGTTAGCCCGTGCCTTTCATGCCAGCCTCCTGGAACACGGAAGCATCTGGGTGCCAAAATGGTGGTTTAGAAACCACAGGGGAATAGGAACCCTCCATGAACGAACCTTCAGACAGAGTATGCTGCGCATAATGAGCCGAACCCGAACTGTCCTACTTTTAATACTCATAAACCTTATTCTAGTGCTCGTCATTGGTGCCGGGTACTTTGGATGGCTTGCGAGTAATCATCCAATAAGAATTAATCTGAATTTTGATTACCCGACCCGGCACCAACCCGATCCCGACAATGGGTATGCCCATATTCCCAACCTAGACCTCAAACTGCCCGCTGGTACGCGTCTGCATACCAATGGGCAGGGTATCAGGAGCGACAGTCCAAATGCGGCAGATTACGAAACAGCGGACATCATATCAATCGGCGGGTCGCAGACACTTGGGTCCACAGTCCAGGCTGAAGAGGCTTTTCCCAGTGTTCTAGGTAAATTGTTAGGCGCTACGTCGGCTAATCTTGGAGTAAGCGGGTATGGTGGAGTTACCGGGTACACTCAGTTAAAAAAATTCTGGCATTTAAAACCAAAAGTAGTCATTTATGGTTTTTGGGAAGATCATGAATACCGGAATATTTCACAATGTGCACCAAGTTGGGCACCGTTCTGTAGGGCTGTACCCCATATTGAGTTTGATGGATCTGAGCCGCATATCGTCGAACCAAAAAGCTCAAATGATCTTTCCACATTCCTAAGCGCTAAATATCTTCAAGCAGTTGGAACCGGCCGAAAAGAATACCCTCTCTGGCAGGATGCCTTCTGGGTTTTTCAGGCAGAACTTCAAAAAATTCTTTGGACACTTGGATTGGAGGATCGTTATCGGGTGGATGCATCAGCGGAACAGAAAGAAACCGCTACACGATATTTGTTGAGTCAACTTGCCCTTGAAACTCAGGAAAACGGCGCGAAGCTCATCGTCATCTTTCTTCCCAGCTATCTGGGTAAGGAACCGTTGGTCGCAATTCCTTCATACATTCCTAAACAATTGCAGGCTTCGGGGGCATATTTGATCGATATGACAAAAGAATTCCAGAATATTATTGCTACAAAAGGACGAAAGGCTTTGATGGTTCCCGAAGACAAGACGAAACATATGAGCACCCTTGCCCATACAACAATAGCGAAAAAAGCAGCGGAGCTAATCAAAGCTCGTGGGCTTCTTCGATAACTGATGGCAGATACAAGCCTATCCAATTAACTGTGTAAGCGCCCATGATGCGCCCACTAAACTTTACATGAAGTAGTTCCGACTTAATTTGACGCCATTGACCATATTGCCATAGAAGCATATGTGCAGGTTGGCTGGGCTTTGGAGCCGTTCGCCGGGTTACTTTAATCCGGTATTAGCCAAAAGCAGACATTGAGCAGTGCTGAGACAACGCTCAAAAATCACTTGGGCAGACCCTTCTTAATTTTGTGAATCTAAAATACTGGTAGCGTTGTAAATCGAACCACGAAATATTGGATCTACGGATTTTAAAGGCTTACGACACAGAAA
>CAJWOI010000351.1 GCA_913044255.1 uncultured Alphaproteobacteria bacterium | reverse complement strand
TTTACTCGTTACTATGATTTAACCGAACGAGTAATACCATCTGAACACTTAGACACTGCGACTCCTTCTGTAAAAGATTCGAACCGTGAGATGATGCGGCTGGCGGTTAAAGCTCATGGCATTGGCTCCGTAAGGGATTTTGGGAATTACTATCATCTGAAAGACGATAGTGCCTTAGAAGGACTTAACGAGTTGGTGGAGGAAGGCAGTATTCAGCGTGCCAGAATTGAGGGATGGCCAAATGGGATTGAGGCATTTGCGACGAAAGAAGATATCTCTTTAGATCAGACTGATGCACGTGCGCTGCTGACCCCATTTGACCCCCTGGTATGGAATCGGAACCGGATAAAAAGGATTTTTGATTTTTTTTATCGGATTGAAATTTACGTACCCGAGCGCAAACGACAATATGGTTACTATGTCTATCCGTTTCTACTTGGTGAAGATTTAGTCGCAAGAGTGGATCTTAAGGCGGATAGAAATAGAAATGTTCTTGTAGTAAAGAGTGCTTTTGCGGAAGAAGGGTACGATTACGACCACATAGCATTTAGTCTTGCTGACGAATTAATGATGATGGCACGGTGGCTCGGTTTGGAACGGGTCAGCACCGGCCGTAAGGGTAACCTGATGAAATCCCTTAGGGCGGCTCTCATAAGTTGAGTTTATTTTGGTCTGGCAGTTTACTTCTCCCAGATCTGGGTTGTTTTTGATAAGCACAACGAGAATAGTCTCTCGGATCATAGCCCGCGTTCAGAGCGATAATTTTCAATTGTTAAAAAGCATTTTAATTTTTGTAAATAAAGGCGGTTTTTTTGATCTTAGATTTGCAGCAACAAAATCGACTGTGCGAGGAGGCCCGCTCAGAATAAGGCCCTTCCATTTTCTCAGTCGCGTGTAGGTCTGGGAATCGGTTTTGTAATTCTCCATCCACCCGTCGAAATTGCTGAACTGTCCATCAGAGTTGAGGCGCATGACTTTACCTCCTGCTTCGCTGATCAACAATATTCCAGCTGCAAAATCCCAAGTGCGAGCGACGCCTGTAATAGCGTACTGCATTGATCCTTTTGCCACCATGAACTGTTCGTAGCATGCACTTCCTCCATCTCTGATTTCACCCCGATTTTCCATGAGCGACTTCTTGATATTAAAGGTTCTAGGTATCCATCTAGGGAACGATGCTAAAACGCCTGTGATTGGAACTCCGGATTCACTTGCTGGGTGAACATGTAATCTCGAATCGCCTATCCAAGTCCCGTGACCTTTTCTCGCGTGCATCAACTCAAACCCGTCATCATTTGGCCATGGGATCCATATGGCCGCTGCAACGGTTTCGCCTTTGTATAACGCAGCGATAGAGACGGCATAGATGTTGGATGAATTCACGTAATTTGTTGTGCCATCTATTGGGTCAACAATCCACAGCCATTCGCTAGCTTCTTGCTTTTCATCTGGCGGATCTTCTTCTCCCAATAGCATGTGCCCAGGGCACGTTTCAGCCATGATTTTTGCTATGAGGTTCTGGCTGGCTCTATCCACATCGGTCACGAGGTCTTTTCCTGTCCTATTTCCTTTGCTAGAAATCTCAAGAATTCCGCCGAATCGACTTATAACGTAGTTGCCAGCTTCCATCGCAGCTCGAACGATGCATTGTTCAACGCGCTTAAGTTCGGAATCTGAGATAGTTTTAGATTTGATTGAGGCTGATGATTTAGTCAATCTCTGTTGACCCTCGTTTCATGCACGTATGCAGTAGTGTATTTTGTGCTGGATCGTCATTTATTTGTCGGTTCGAGTGTGTTGATGCTCGGGTAAAATTCTACGTGCAAAAGTTAACGGTGGTGCGCGTATATCGCCAGTGGATAGCGAGAGGAAAATATTTTGAGAGCAACCACAACACGGAAGTTTCATAAAGACCGCGGCCTAGTAGCGCGTATGTACTTTACCCTGTTCATGCTCGGAGTCTTATACGCGATATTTACTTTGTTTCTTCTCGCAGCTGGAACTCCTTTGATGCTTGTCGCACCTATAGTCGGCGTGATGGTTGTAGTTCAGTACTATATGTCCGACAGGTTGATCCTCATGTCAACAGGGGCTAAAGAGGTTTCATCTGAGCAGGCCCCTAAGTTACATCTCATGGTAAAAACTCTCGCGGATCGTTACGAGATGCCCATGCCCAAGGTCGCGATAATAGATACTGCTGTTCCTAACGCATTCGCAACGGGTCGAAACCCTAAAAACGCCTTGGTTGCGGTTACAGTTGGAATCCAGCAGCGATTAAATGAGCGTGAACTTCAAGCAGTGATCGGTCATGAACTTGCACACGTCGCCAATCGCGACATGAGAATTTTGGCAATTGCTAATTTCCTTGTCACGCTGACGAGTTTTCTTATGACGATGTTGTTTTGGAATATGTTGTTCGGCGGCATGGGCGGTCGTCGTAATAATGGTGGTGGGATGATGATGGTCTATCTGGTGACGATCCTAGTATATTTTGTTGGCCAATTATTAGTTCTTGCACTTACTAGATATCGAGAATTTGGGGCGGATCATACTGGTGCCGAGATTTCTGGAGACCCAGGAGCCTTGGCTGATGCTTTGGAGAAAATCAGTGGCACGGTTGCAGGTATTCCGGATCAAGATCTTAGAAAATTGCAAACAGCTAATGCTTTCCTGATCATTCCAGCGGCATTAAAGGGCCAAGGTTCGATGAATTTATTTTCAACCCACCCGCCACTAGAAGAGCGCGTGCGACGACTTCGCGAGCTTGAACAACGTATGCAATATGGAGTGCGATAGATATGGGCTGGTTTAGCCGTACTCGGGCCCCCAAGGATGACTGGTCTGCAATGTCTAGTGTTACGAGGGTAGAGGCAAAACTTCAGGAACTTGGTGAGATCACCCCAGCTCGACGCGCCGGCGTGATATATCGAGACAGTGGTGACATCTCTTTTCTAAGTAACATCGAAGCTGAGTTGAAAACGGTGTTGCATGTCGGTGAAAGTGCTACTAAGACATCTTTTAGCATCAAAGATGATGAACGGGGAATGAGATGGATCATATTGGAAGACGGGAACTTCGATGACCTTGTTTCTAGCGTGTATACGGTTGGCAATGCTATCGACTCCAATCAAGGTGGAGATAATCTTCTAGCTGCTGTCTTTGAGATGTATTTCACGGGCGAGGTAGATGATAGAACGTATCGTTCAGGGTTGCGGACATACTGGATATATAGGTACGACCGAAAGGCGTTTTACCCTTTTGTGCCGACTGGGGATAAAGAAGGGGACCGTGATCGACCGACTGAGGCCCGTCTGGGTTACGATCTGCGAAAGCACGGTCTTATTGTCGAGAGATCACTCACAGAGTGGATGGGTTTATGGGGGATCCCGTTTTAACCCGTATGTTTAATTTCTTATCGATTATGGCCGCTGAATCTTAATGTCCGATTTCTCTTCTGTTGCATTGATCGTTCGACCGGGGGAGCCCGTTGAACAATTTGTTGGAGCC
>CAJWOI010000350.1 GCA_913044255.1 uncultured Alphaproteobacteria bacterium | reverse complement strand
CGTTGAAAGAACAGATATACGTACTCGTGAGTCAATAATAGAAATTGCTTCGACTATCAAATTGGATATCAACAGGTTCATCGAAGTTTTAGATGACAGTAAAACTTTGAAAACTATAGGAGCCGATCATGAATATGCGCGCGAGTTGGGCATTTTCGGTACCCCGACATTTGTTTTTGAAAACGGATTCTCGACTTTCCTAAAAATGTTCACTCCTCCAAAGGATGAAGCCATGAGTGCATTCAAGCACTTCATGGGTATTGCCATGGAACGTAAGTATTTTGGTGAAATAAAGCGACCACAACCGCCTTGGCCGCGCGGGGCAGGGGATTAAGTTTTTTGCCTACAACTCCATTGGAGCTTAGCGAACTGCAAGACGTTGAAGATGGCTTGGGTTATGCGTTTAAAGATCGTAGTCTTCTTGCTCTTGCGTTAACCCATCAGTCTTACGTAAATGAACATCCGGATGCCCCTCCAGTATCCAATGAAAGACTGGAGTTTTTAGGTGATTCCATAGTGGGAATGGTTGTAGCAGAGAGGATTTTTAATGGCGCCCCTGAATTACCTGAAGGCGATCTAACTGTGAGACGCTCCCAAGTGATACGCAAAGAAACTCTGGCTGCGGCTGCTAGATCTATCGGTCTTGGCGACTGGCTGGTGATGGGAACAGGAGAAGCTACGACTGGGGGCAATATCAGGGAATCTAATTTAGCTGACGCGTTCGAAGCCGCTACTGGTGCTGTTTATCTCGATGGAGGTTACGCCCAGGCTAGATCCTTCGTTAGTAAATGGTTGGGGCAACATATAAACGAGGCTCTTGAATCTGAAACCAGAAAAGACCCAAAATCTCTTTTACAGGAATACTTGCAGGCAAATGGTAAGCAACCTCCTAGGTACGAATTGTCGTCCCAGTCTGGAACTCCACATGATCCTGTCTTTACAATCAATGTTTTGATTGACAACACATTAGTCGCAACGGGCATGGGATCAAGAAAAGTCGATGCGGAGCGCAAAGCAGCAAGCAAGGCATTAGAAATATTTATCTCCCTTGGGAATCCTAACGATTCTTAACTCTAGTTCGAGGAATCCACACTGTTTGGTTTATTGAAGAAACGGCAAAAAACTGCCGAGAGTGCGGTTAAAACCGGCTCGGCATGGCATCGACGTTTATCAGTTCTGTTTAACCGATCGGATATTGATGACGATTTTTGGGAACAACTTGAAGAAGCACTGATTGTTTCTGATGTCGGTCTTAGAACCACAATGGAACTGCTGGATAAGATCCAGGGACTAGTAGAGGAGCAATCCATAACGGAACCTTCGGACGTTAAGGCTCTGATGAGGAAAGAAATTTCCAACATGTTGAAGGTTCCTTCAGAGTTGGAACCTATACCAGCAGATACACCTGTTGTTTTACTTGTAGTTGGAGTCAACGGGTCGGGTAAAACTACTTCTATAGCTAAGATGGTTGAAACAGCTAAAAATGAAGGTCGTAATGTGATGCTTGCAGCGGCTGATACCTTTCGTGCAGGAGCGATAGAACAGATAAACATCTGGGGGGAACGACTAGGAGTCCCAGTTATCTCTCATCGTCATGGTAGTGATCCTGGAGCGGTTGTTTTCGATGCCTTGAATGCTGCACGTGCTAGAGCGATTGATCTGTTGATCATTGATACCGCTGGGCGTCTGCATACCACTCATAACTTAATGGAAGAGCTTAGAAAAGTGAGGGGTATTGTCGAAAAAAACAGTGCAGATTTCGTGGAACGAGTACTACTCGTGATCGACGGTACCACTGGTCAAAACGGCTTGATTCAGGCGAAATCTTTCACGGATGCAGTTCAATGCGATGGAGTGTTTCTCACCAAACTGGATGGTACTGCCAGAGGCGGCGTAGCTCTTTCGATATCCGTAGAGTTGGGGTTGCCGGTTTGGTTTATTGGCACCGGAGAAGATGCGGTTGATATGTCGGCTTTCGATGCTGATGCGTTCGCTGAGGCGGTGCTACCGAAAGCATCAATGTAATTGGGACATCCTATAACCTGAAATTTTGATATGTAAATGCTGCAAGTCATCGCAACTCTTATAACGGTTCAACTAATCGGTCTTTCTGCTTTTCCGATTGTGATGCGAGCCTTTCCCTTACTATCCGATCGCGGGTGGGCTATTTCGAAAGCCCTAGGGATACTGTTGATATCCACCGGTATGTGGCTACTTTCTTATGTGCATTTGCTTCCGAATACCATGGCCTCATGGTGGATTGTTTGGTTTGTTTTAACTTTTGTAGGCGCCTGGTTTTTCCGACAGGATTTTCCAAGATTCAAAAAGACCTTAAAAAGAAGATGGAGAATTATTGTTTCGATCGAAACAATATTCTTGGTGTTTTTTTTGATGTTTCTTTCGTTACGTGCTTTCGATCCTGCATCGTCAGGAACCGAAAAACCAATGGATATGATGATGCTGACAGCTGTTACCAGCACCCAATACGCTCCCCCACAGGATTTATGGCTGGCCGGAGAGCCGATTGCTTACTACTACTTCGGTTACTGGATATATGGTGGTGTCGGAACTATGTCAGGGGTTCCCCCATTTATTAGCTTTAACATCAGCCTCGCTTTAGCGGCTGGACTCGCTGCCTCAATAGTAGCTGCACTCGTTTGCACGTTGGTCCGTCGGGACGGGGCGACAAATAGAGCGTCGCTCCTGTGTGGTGCTCTGTCAGCGGCCCTGCTGTTATTGGTTTCCAATTTATCAGGATTGTGGACCATACTTGATATCACTCGTTTAGCACCGAATAAGCTACTCGACTGGTATCACGGTTTTGCGTATCAGCGCGTAAATGACATAGCGGTGTGGCGGCCAGATGATTTTTGGTGGTGGTGGAATAGCTCGCGAATCACTAATTCATACGACGCTGGTGGAAACAGCCTGGATTTCACGATTCAAGAATTCCCGTATTTCAGTTTTTTGCTCGGAGATTTACATCCGCATTTGATGTCCATACCGTTTGTTTTAACGGGTTTGACGGTCATAACTTGCCTTTTCATGGCAACCCGATATCTATCGTTTCGAAGCTTTAAAAACAATCTTCCTGCTGTGCTATTGGTCGCTTTAGCCGTTGGTTCTTCCGGATTCATTAACTTCTGGGATATCGGATTGCTTTTGTTACTTACCATCTGTTTATTGGTTGCAGGGTGGGTGGGGATTCGATCTTATAGCCTCAGAAGTTTGTGGAGATTCGGGTCGCCTATCGGGCTGATATGGATTATTGGAATCTTGATATTCTCGCCATTTTATTTCGGAACTGCAGAGAGCCAAGTTCAGTGGCCGCCAATAGCCCCTGTTGAGTACGGATCTCGCCTCATTCATTTCGGTTCAATCTGGTTGGTTTTATTGATAATTACCGCGCCAGTCGTCCTTTTACTTGCACTCAAGTTCCTGCGGGTTCTCACATCCAAGTTTAGAGGTGTGTCTACTGTCTCACATACTGAGGAAAACCTCATCTGGAGGCCTGCGTGGTTGATCGCAC
>CAJWOI010000349.1 GCA_913044255.1 uncultured Alphaproteobacteria bacterium | reverse complement strand
ATCGGCAAGTTTCCGATCGAGAACTATTTCGCTATTCCCGGTGCCCTTGAATTCTTCAAAAATTACCTCGTCCATACGCGAACCAGTATCAATTAAGGCGGTCGCAATTATAGTGAGTGACCCCCCTTCCTCAATGTTGCGAGCCGCACCAAAGAAACGTTTCGGCCGCTGCAAAGCATTCGCATCTACACCACCAGTCAACACTTTGCCTGATGAAGGGACCACTGTGTTATAGGCTCGGCCTAGACGAGTAATTGAATCCAATAAAATCACAACGTCACGTCCATGTTCGGTCAACCGTTTAGCTTTTTCTATCACCATTTCCGCCACCTGCACATGGCGCGCCGCTGGCTCATCAAAAGTGGAACTCACCACTTCCCCTTTAACCGAACGTTGCATATCTGTCACCTCTTCCGGACGTTCGTCTATAAGAAGTACCAAAAGATACACTTCAGGATGGTTAGATGTGATGGAGTGCGCAATGTTTTGCAGCACCACAGTTTTACCGGTGCGCGGCTGAGCTACAATTAAAGCTCGCTGCCCCTTGCCGAGCGGAGCGACCAAATCTATCACCCGCGACGTCATATCTTTGTCCTCAGAAGTTTCTACTTCAAGGCGCAACCATTCATCGGGATAGAGTGGCGTCAAATTATCAAAATGAACTTTATGGCGCCCGCTCTCTGGCGCTTCAAAGTTAATCTCATTGATCTTCAGTATTGCGAAATATCGCTCACCATCCTTAGGTTGCCGTATCTCACCATCGACTGTGTCGCCAGTGCGCAAGCCAAATCTGCGAATCTGGTTCGGCGAGACGTAAATATCGTCCGGCCCCGGTAGGTAGTTCGATTCGGGTGAACGCAAAAAGCCGAAACCATCTTGCAGGATCTCCAAAACTCCACCACCTGAAATCGAAAGATCACTCTCAGCCAGTTGCTTAAGTATGGCAAACATTAAGTCTTGCTTACGCAGAGTGCTAGCATTCTCAACGCCACACTCCTCCGCATAAGAAAGTAGGTCGGTTGGCGGTTTCTGTTTCAGTTCTTGCAGGTTCATAATGTACTCGCGATATTCACGCTAATCAGAATGTCATCATCCGGACGCGCAGAAAGCATTTGACAGGCGCCGCGCCGGAAAGATTTTGGTAATTACCGCCAAACGCTGCGGTCAAACGACAATTAAGAATTGGAAATAGGAAAAGTATTGCGAGGTAATCGCTGAAAAGACTCTTGAATCACAGCATGTCTACGCCAGTCCAGGCATTTCGTCAAATCGTCTGTCATAAAGAAATGTCTCAGTCAGGGCGGTTTGTTTAAAAAGGTTTAATAATTACCGTTAAAACGATTGCTATCATCAAGGCAGCCGGCACCTCATTTACGATACGGTAAAATCGCGCCGTATGGTGGTTACGGTCAACCAGGAACTCACGCCGCCATCGAGTCATCATTCCATGCAATCCACTCATGACAACCACCAGAAAAAGTTTGAGGTGTAGCCACCCGCTTCCCCAGTCCACTGCCGGGGACGCCGCAAGCAGAGCCAAACCGAACAACCAGGTAGCCAACATTGCGGGCGTCATAATCGCTCGTACGAGGCGCCCCTCCATTACTTTAAACGTTTCAGAAGACTGCGATCCCACAGGTGCATCACAGTGATAAACAAACAACCGAGGTAAATAAAGCAGTCCTGCCATCCAAGCGATGACCGATATGACGTGCAGTGCCTTAAACCACAAATAAATATTGCTTACGCCCTCAGTCACGTTCAGCCCTCTGAGTCATCTCAACCGATCCGCCGTAAAGCTACAACCGCCCCGATTAAACATATTCGGGCATATACGCTTTTCTAGGCAGGTATGGCCATTATTTTGCCCGGCCACTCGTGCCAAATTGGCCAGTTCCCGAATAAAGTCTGGGGCTATCCCAAGGGCTGGCACCCTCCGATAATTTGGCACCCCCGATTCTGCTGCTATACGTCGATAATCAATATCGAGTTCGACCAATGTTTCAGAGTGTTCCGAAACAAACGCTATGGGCACGACTACGAGCGACTTGCCCTCAGCCCCGGCCCTCCGCACTTCTTGCTCTGTGGACGGTCCAATCCATTCGAGTGGCCCGACTTGGCTTTGGTAGCATACCCGCCAATCAAGTGCACTGACCGCAATTTCCTGAGCCACAGCCGCTGCTGTTTCTTGCACCTGCCACTCGTACGGATCACCGTTCGCGACGACTTTTTTGGGCAGTCCATGAGCTGAAAACAGTACTCGGGTTGTATCTCTCTCTGTCTCGGTTTGAGTCAGCACCGTACGCAAACGGCATGCATGCGCTTTTATAAAACCCGGTGCCTTCGGATAACAACCAATTATCGATGTTGGCTGATCAAGACCAACTGCGGCGGCGGCTTCTCCCCAGTCGGACAGTGAGGAAAAAGTTGTGGTCGTGGAGTATTGAGGATAAAGCGGTAACAGGACAATGTGATCTGGGTCGTAACCCTTAATGGTCAGTGCAGTCTCTGCGCTGAAAGGGTGCCAATAGCGCATAGCCACAAAAACTCTCCACTCCGCTCCAAGTTCGGCCTCGAGAGCCAAAGCTTGTGCCTGCGTTTCTGTCAGCAACGGGGAGGCACCGCCAATCTTCCGGTAGTTATAGCGAGCAAAAGGCGCCCGGTGCCAAGAAATTATTTGCGCTAGGCACCATCTCGCTAGCAAAGGCAAATTAAGAATCGCGCGGTCATTGAAAAGGTTAAATAAGAATGGGCGCACCGAAGACAGTTGATCGGGCCCTCCAAGATTGAATAGGACAAGTGCTCGACCGGCCATAGCGCAGGTTCTTACTCTTCCCGCACCAACTGAACAAGTTCGGCTACGTGATCCGTTGGCGTTTGCGGCAAAACCCCATGGCCTAAGTTAAAGATAAAAGGCCCGCCGTTAAGCGCTAATTTAATTACATGTACGGCGTCTTTCATTTCCGAACCCCCAACCAACAAAATCTGTGGATCAAGATTTCCTTGGATAGGAACACGCGGCTGTAAGGTCTCTGCCACCCACGTAGGAGAAAGTGTATAATCAACCGACAACGCGTCCACCCCTGTTGCTTCAGCATAACCCACGTAACCCATGGCGGCGCCCCGCGGAAAAGCAATAACAGGGACGTCGGGGAATCGTTCTTTAACGTGCTTCGTAATCATTTTAACCGGCCCTACGCACCACTTCTGAAAGTCGCTCGATGATACAATTCCTGCCCAACTTTCAAACAACTGTACAACTTCGGCACCCGCTTCAATCTGGGCGCAAAGATGCTCCGTTGTTGCCTCAATCAGTCTATTTATCAAAATTTCAAATCCGGATGGATCTCTACGTGTCCATTCCTTGACGAATTCGAAGTTTTTTGATGTTCCACCCTCTATCATGTACGCAGCAACCGTCCAGGGAGCCCCGGCAAAACCAATCAATGCAACGTCCTTACTTAAGTGACCTGCTACTAGAGACACTGTTTCATAAACTGGTGAAAGTCGATCCAGTTTTATCCTATCGGACAGCTT
>CAJWOI010000348.1 GCA_913044255.1 uncultured Alphaproteobacteria bacterium | reverse complement strand
GCCTTGAAGAATCGATGATCCGCACGTGTTCTTGCAGATGGGGGTAGTAGTGACAACACAAACTTAATCTGGCTGTATCTCAGACCACTCGACAAACGATGGTACATTTTCCGATCTCGCTTTTTCTTCTTTTTCATAACGTTGCTGCTGATCTGAAAAAATAATTTTGCTGCCAGTTTCTGACAGAGCAAAAGGAATGAAAAGACAATTCGACAACGCAGATTTTACGCTGTCTTGTTTTACTTTTGGCACAAACAATAACATCATGCCACCGCCGCCTGCCCCTGTAAGTTTTCCTCCTAAAGCTCCTGCTAGTCGAGCCGAGTTGTAAATCTTATCTACCAGAGGGTTGCTTACTTTGGCGCTAAGCTCCCTCTTTGCCATCCAACTTTGGTGGAGTAACTCCCCAATTTCAGTTAAGGGCCCAGTTCCCTCAATTATTTTTCCGGCTCTGGTCGTGATTTTGCTCAATGCCGTAAACTGGCTAGTTCGTTCCTCAGCGCGAGTAGCATAAGTCGATGCGACGTCTTCTGCAGTTCTCATAATTCCTGTGTAAAAAAGCATCAGATTGTCACTAAGATCATTTTTTCGAGCCTGAGAGATAGAGATCGGTGTTACCGAGAATTTTCCATTTTTGTGGAAACGAATGCGATTAAATCCTCCGTATGCGGCATTGATTTGGTCTTGAGAGCCAACATTCTCCCGGTTGAGGTGTTGTTCGATGTAAATCGCCTCACCTGCAAGTCGTTTCGCAGTTACAGGCACTCGCTTGTAGGCATAAATAGCGTTAAGAAGGCCCACAGTAAATGATGAACTTGAGCCCATTCCACTGCGAGCGGGCAAGTCACCGTCATAATGAATCTCCACACCTTGGTTGAGGCCATGAAACTTAAGAGTGTTTCGTGCCGCCAAGTGTTTTAACTCACTAGCATCCTCACACGCTTCTACAACAGAGTAAACGAGACGTAATCTGTGCTCGAAGAAAGGGGGCAAATAACGGCAACTGATATATATGAATTTATCAATCGTGGTGGAAATTACTTCTCCACCATTGCGAGAGTACCAACTAGGATAATCGGTGCCACCACCAAAAAGGGAAATGCGATACGGCGTCTGGGAGATAAACATTTAGGAGTGTCGCATAGTGGTTTATTTACCCATCGCTGGGTATTTCGTGTTGAAAAACGAATCCGCTTGATCAAAACTATCTGGAGTTCCAATATCGATAAATGGCCGATCAGAAATGTATCCATAAACTCGATCAGGAATTAGTTTGGGCAATACTTCTTGCTCAAAGGAACTATTAGGTGTCCGTGATAACGTCTGTAGGATGCTTTTATTTATCAAATAAACACCAGCATTTATCAGGTTTCCCCTATTGCCGCTTTGTTCAACTTTTTCACTAAATCCACAAACTCGTCCATTTTTCCCAAGCGTCACGTTACCAAACCTACCCGAGTTCTCGATTGATGTCACCACCAGAGATACCCTTGCGCCATGAGCGCAGTGCCACATCAATAGATCCTGATAATCTACCTGAATAAATGAATCCCCATTCAGCACCAACGCATATTGCCCCAAGACATACTCACCCGCTAAAGCTAACGCGCCACCAGTTCCCATTGGCAGAGTCTCGCGCGAGAAACAAATATTATTGCTACCAAAATGGTCGTTAATGACGGCTTCCACTTCGCTAGCTCTATGGCCCGTGCAAACAATTACTTGTTTAAATTTTGCCAAGACTAGCTGCCTTAATAACTTGACAATGAACGGCTCACCATTCACCTCAGCAAGTACTTTAGGACGGTCCGGTACTCTCGTAGCTAAACGAGTGCCCATTCCCCCAGCGAGGACGATCGCTGTTAGCTTTTCACCTTCAGGCATTGACAAAATTATTAGGGCGTAAAATCTGATACCCTTTTAGCAACTCCAGAATTCCATCATCTAGCGAGTAGTCAGGAGCCCAGCCTAGTGACTCGATCTTATCGTTTGAAACCAGATAATCTCTTTTGTCGGGATCTTCCCCGATTTTCGCCGAGTGGACATAAAACTCAGGAACAAATCCCTGAATCTTTTTGCATAATTGTCTCTTAGTTAGGTTTGCGGAACTTAATCCTACATTAAATGCTTGGCCTATCATTGAGTTTGAATTTTCTACTCCAAACGAAAATGCCTTGGCAACATCTCTCACGTGGATATAGTTTCGGCGGAAATGCTCTTCAAATAAAACAATAAATCTATCTTTGAATGCCCTATAAACAAAATCATTGACCAAAAGATCCATGCGCATCCTCGGGCTCATTCCAAATACTGTTGCAAGTCTGAAAGTTATCGCATTGCCTTTATCCAAAAATGCTTTTTCTATCTCGACCTTCGCCCGCCCATACTCTGATATAGGATTTAATGGCGAGTCCTCTGTACAGTACTGATCCGGCTGTCCGATACCGTAACCACTATTGGTCGTTGGAAACAGAATCAATTGGTCTTTGGATGTCTGCCTGACCATATATAATTGTGCGTCTACGTTAACTTCTTTTGTCATTACTGGATTCACCGCACACGCAGGTGCTCCGACTATAGCCGCGAGCGGAATAACAATATCGTGATTTGTAAGTACCGAATTGACTAAATCCCTGTTGGTCACATCACCTTTGATGAAAACAAATCCCTCGCTCGCACAACTATCTAACAACGACGTCTGATGGAATCGCAAATTGTCCAACACCGTAACAGAGTGTCCACTTCTCAGAAGGTGCGGCACCAATATGCTACCCAAATATCCCGCCCCACCAGTCACTAAGATCTTCATAACATTTTCGTCCGATTTAAAACACGTTGTCAGCTTCGCTGAGCGCGATATACCAAGGTCAGTCAGGCGCACTAATCCATTTTTGAATTCTTTCTTTAGTCCGAAAATAAACGAACCAAGTCAGTGCCCCACCAAGCATGACTAACCGCGCCGAGTGAGTGGCGCCGTCACGACTCAAATACCAATCGCGTAGCTCTTTTATTACCTCACTGGGCTTGGCCGAAATCTGTCTAAGCCTTCCCCGTAGCGCAATTTTATTATATCGAGATGGAATAATGACAATACGGGTGTTTTTTGTTTCCGTGCTCAGGCGACGGAGAACACGCATAACGTTCGTCATTATCACAGAATCTTCAAACTGCTGAGTTACCGTATCGTAAAGTCTACTTGCGACATCTTCCAATTGATCATCATCACCCAATAATTCTTCAATCATCTGAACACATTCTTCCGGATTACGAAACATCGGAACCTCGCCCTTCCCAAAAAGAAGCGGAATTGCGGGGGAATATTCTGAAATGCATGCCGTTCTGCATAACCCCGCTTCAATGATCCGCCCTTTAAATTGCAATAATTTGTCGTAGGCGTGAAACACATCTGACACGTTAGCATCTAGACGATCGGTCTGTGAGAAATTCAGTACGATCTTGGCGCTGTTTATTTCCTGAACTAAATCGTCCAGGTTGAGGAAGTTCGAATCAATACCAGCCACTTTTATAGCGAGTCCACGCT
>CAJWOI010000347.1 GCA_913044255.1 uncultured Alphaproteobacteria bacterium | reverse complement strand
ATCAACGTTCTTAACTGGGGCCCAGGCTGCATGTGATGTGTGCACGGCGTCGGGACAGCTTTTTCCGTGTTGTTTGCCAGTCTCGTAGGCGGATCCGGCGCAATCCAAGTGAATCATATTTTTCTCCGAATAAAGAAAGCTGGCTTATATCAATTTTTCAAAGAAGTCAAAAGACCCGCCTTTTTGAACAACAATTTTAATAAACTTTCCACGATAATAATCAATGGCGCAGGGGCATTGAATGCCTGGAAGATTTGGTCCTAGATTGTCGTGTATTTTTTTAGTGTGGTTACCATGCTCATGTCCAAATAGTACGGGAAATATTGGCGGAGAACCCAGCTTAGATTTCACATCGATAAGTCTTGCTAAAGATTGGGCTGATCTTTTTGAAAATTGTGTCAACCCCTGACCAGCGCTGTTTGGGTCCTTAACAAATGCTTTATGAGGGCCATGGTGCATTGCCAGAAATGTTGCCCCCTTCGTGTTGTTGAGCTCCGATCCGATCCATTCGAGAGTTTCTTTCCCTATCATTCCTTGATAGCACCACTGTGCTGGATCGGCGTCGAGACTTGTATCGACAAGAATAAATTTTGTCGAAGCTTCCGCATGGGGAAACGAAATTGATTGGTTAAAGGGGCTTCCCACAATTACTGGGTTACGACCGCAATCGAGTATTGATGCAAGCTCAGTTCTTTTCATGGCCATCGCATCATGATTGCCGATGGTTAAAAGTTTCGCCACGTTGGGGTGAATCGTTTTCCATTTTTCATAAAAGTTTCGAGATGTCTTCTGGGTTCATAAGCAGTCTGTATTTTTGAGGAGCGAGGTTCGAAAAAGGTTTCACCATCAGTAGTTTGAGCTTCTCTGTGTTTTTGAAGCCAATAGTCGTGACTATCTATGATGTCGCCAGTGCATAGAACAACGTCTGGTCTATCTAGATTCACACGCGTTACGAATGCGGCGAGTCTGTCGCCACCCTCAGGAATATTCAGAATACCATGACGAAGTCCCCGAATAGGGCGGGACCGATTAGTGGTGTCGAGAATGTGTAGATCGGTAACCCAATAGATTGTCAACAAATCTTTTGACACGACGAGGCCTATTCGAGAATATCTGGTTTAACGTCCATCTCTTTAAACTAACATATCTGTTTCAATTTCACGTAGTAGCGGATACCATATTTGGTGTCGCATTTTTAGATCTACAGAAGCACTGTTTATGTTCCAATGAGCGCAGGCTTGATGTCTCGAACGACTTAATTTCGCAATTATTGGCGCGTTAGTTAGAAAGTTATCTATTATGTTAATCACCGAGCCGATCATAGGCTATTCGAAATGTTAGTTTACGTAATAAAAAGAATTGCGCTTGCAATAGTGATCATTGTCTTGGCAGTGACGTTGCTTTACCTCATGATCCATGCAGTTCCGGGTGATCCCGCTACTGTATTACTCGGGCCGCGGGCTACGCCGGAGTTGATAGAGGCCTTGCATCAGAAAATGGGTTTAGATCAACCACTCCCTGTGCAGATTGTTTCTTTTTTCGGGCGAATACTCTCTGGTGACCTTGGAACCGACGTTTTGCAGGACAAACCTGTTTCCACAATGATTGTAGCTGTACTTCCGTATACCTTGATGCTTGTAGCAGCTGGTATCACTTGGGCATTGATTTTGGGGATACCGCTTGGGGTCTACTCCGCTATGCATCCGGACAGCTGGATGGACAAGGTTGCCGGTGTTTCATCGGTTGCGTTTATCGCAATGCCGCCGTTCGTTGTCGGCCTGTATGCACTCCTGTTGTTTTCGGTCATTCTCGGATGGTTTCCCGTGATTGGGGGAGGAGGAGATAAGGGCTTGATCGGACAGTTGCACCATCTTGTTCTGCCTGCTTTCGCCGTAGGTCTTGGGTGGGTAGGCTATCTCGCGAGAATTGTCCGAGCATCGATGCTTGAAGTTCTGGCGGAAAACCATGTGCGGCACGCTCGGGCTCATGGATTGTCCCACAACAGAATTCAATATCACTACGTTCTTCGCATTGCCATATTACCCGCAGTGACGATTATCGGCATCGGTATTGGCGCGATGCTTTCTGGTGTCGTTTTTGCTGAGATTATTTTTGCGCGACCAGGGCTCGGGAAGCTTATCTTTGTTGCTGTTCAGCAACGAAACTTTCCTTTAATCATGGGCACTGTACTTGTTACGACCAGTTTGTTTGTTGTCGCAACAACTCTGTCAGACATTGTCAATGCGTTGCTTGATCCTCGTATTAGAGAACGGCTGTGATTAAAGCTTTGTTCCGAGATATTTGAAAAGGCGATGAGACAGAAGGAGACAGCGTTACAAGTTTTCCTTGAAGGATTCGTGCGTTTGTGTCGGGAACCGCTTGGTTTGTTGGGGCTGATTATTGTGTTGTTAGTATTTGGATTTGCGTTGCTGGCAGACTCACTAGTATTGGCTGATCCTATAAAACTCTCGATCCGAGATAAATTTTTAACACCGTCGCTTTCTCACCCATTTGGAACTGATTTTTTGGGTAGGGACGTTTATTCGAGAGTGGTGGCCGGTAGCCGTATAGCGATGACGGCAGCCACCATAGCAGTTTCAGTATCGGCGGGCATTGGTTTGTTCTTGGGAATATTATCCGGCATGGGTCCCCGATGGTTAGACTATGGGATGTTGCTTTTGTTTGATACGCTGCGCTCTTTCCCTGTTGTTATGTTCGCCCTGGCTGTAGTGACGCTTATTGGGCCGAGCTTGTCGACTATTATTTTTATCGTGATTGTCATTTCAATTCCCTTGTTTGGAAGGGCAGTTCGAACGCAGACCCTCACGCTAAAGAGCAGTGAATTTATACAGGCGGAAATTGCGATGGGAGCATCGTTCCCTCGGCTGATGGGGATTCATATCTTGCCCAATGTTCTTGGGCCAGTCATGATTTTAGCCGCTATGGAAATTCCCGTTGTAATTTCAATGGAGGCAGGTCTTAGTTTTCTCGGATTCGGTGTGCGTCCCCCAACTCCGAGTTGGGGAAATATTTTGAACGATGGATTTAAATATATCCGTAACTCCCCTTGGCCACTTCTTTTTGGAGGATTGCCGATAATTTTTACGACACTTGGATTCACTTTTCTGGGTGAATCCTTAAGGAATATTTTGGATCCTCGTCTGAGAAAGGAATCATAATAAGAATGTCGCAGGCACCTCTTCTTGAAATTAGAAACTTGAGCGTAGAGTTCAGCGCTCAGAAACGCGTGATTCGTGCGCTTCGTAATGTGAACTTGGATATTCCAAAGAGCGGTATTGTTGGTGTCGTCGGTGAATCGGGCTGTGGTAAATCGACGTTAATTTTGTCAATTATGCGACTTTTAGCATCGAACGCTACGGTCACCCAGGGCGAGGTGATATTCGGTGGTCGGAATCTACTGGCATTAACCGAGCCAGAAATGCAATCTGTCCGCGGCAACGAGATCTCAATGATTTTTCAGGATCCGTTGACATCATTGAATCCAGTTATCTCGATTGGAAAACAGTTAATTGACGTCCAGCATCGGGATTCGGTA
>CAJWOI010000346.1 GCA_913044255.1 uncultured Alphaproteobacteria bacterium | reverse complement strand
CATAATCAAAGGCGAAAACTCTCTCACCACCGAGAGTGCAACGGCAAGAACGACCTGCGATTCAGCCCCAAAGGTCTTTAGTAGATCTATGCCCTGCATCGCCAACGTAACGCCAATTGCGAACGATAACACCATGCCAATTGGTATTGCACGGATACCAATCTCCATCATTTGTTCAAAAATAGTGGGCATCCGTACTGGTTGACGACGCAGTCTCCCGAAGCCAAGCCAAAACAAACACTCTGCAAGTAAACTTGCGCCTAAGCCCAACTCTTCAACGCCGGAACGGACAGCGCGTGCAACTGCTAAGGAGCGTCGGCCAACAGATTCGATCAATCGACCAGCGCTGATGGCGTTCTGGCTACTAGTCATAAGTTACCCAATATCAAAAATTCATTCCGCTTCAGATGTGGATTCGTAGATAGGGAATATCTTCTCAAGGCGAGCTAGTTCAAGGACCCGACGCGCCGTCCCATGAACCGATACGAGGCCAAATTTCGTCCCTGCACTTTTTGACTCCTGAAACGCTTCAACGAGACAGGCGATGCCCGAACTATCAATGTACTCGACCTCTGACATATCCACCAGAATATCCCGACTACTCTTTACAAGTTTTAGTAAAATTTCACGTGCGTCGCGGGAACTATGAAAGTCTACATCTCCCCGTAAAGCAATCACGGAAAAGCCTCTTTCCTCACGCGTCTCATGTTCCATGTCTTTCCTCGTTCCCAACTTTTACGTGATGCGTTTGACCATTTGAAGAAGATTTCCGATACCATCGGGTGGGGGCAAAAATTTAATATCGTCCATAGCCTCCCTGATAAAATGGGTGCCAAGCCCTCCCGGTCGCAAGTCCTGAAGATCTCGGGGCTTGACTTTGCTTGGCTCGACTGGTTCCGCAAAATCGCGTAATCGTATTATGAGGTTATCGTTGCTTTGCCTAATTTCCAAAATTATATTCCCACCGGGTTTGGAATTATATCCATGTTGTATGATATTCATACACGCCTCATTCACGGCTATCACAATCAGTTCTGTACAAGTTTCTGAACACCCACTTCTCTCTATAGTTTCCCGAACAACACGCCTTATGGTGCACAAATGGGTGCCTTGGGCATCAAAGTTACGCTCAAGAAGCACCTTCTCGTTCCGCAAATTCATCAGCACCTCTCCTTGTTTTGATTCTCGATCATCATAATTGTGAGATCATCATGGAGTGGTGCTTCTGATTGTTGGAAGATGTTCACTATGTGATCAAGACGGTCGTGTATCGGCCGTTCAGCTATACCGTCAAGCACACATTTCAAACCCTCAAGACCCAATTGGCCGTTGTCAACAAGGCCCTCGGTGACCCCATCGGTAAAGATATGAAGTGTGCCGTCCCCAAGACTGATTTCAATTTCAGGGAAAAGACCATCCACGAACATATCTGGGGCTATGCCGACCGGAGGTGCCTGGGCGGGGAAAGTCAAGTATTCCCCACTCGACGTACGCAATAAGGGTGGTTCGTGTCCCGCATTCGACAGAATCAACTTCCGCCGTCGAGGGTCAAAAACTCCTGCTACCATGGTCACAAACATACCGCGGGTGGCAGTTTCACAAATTTCCTGATTAATTGTGCTGAGCAAACGCCCAGGTTCATGGACGGTTTTTCCTAAGCAACGGAATAGACTTGCCGTCTTTGCCATCAACAACGCCGCATTGATGCCCTTGCCAGAGACATCACCAACATCAAAAATGATACGACCATCGGGAAGCTCAAAATAGTCAAAAAAATCACCGGACACCATTCGGGCAGGACGGTTTATAGCATGAATCGGAAACGGAGATGGTCGACGTTCCGGTAACAGTGACTCCTGTAATTCAGCAGCCAATTCTAACTCACGTTGGAATCTCTCCTGATCCAACAATGCTTGTGTCATACGCGCGTTGTTGATAGCCATCGCGGCTGAGGAAGCTAAGGCCTGAAGGGTTTGCCTGTCACGCTCGTCAAACTGGCCGTCCTTACTCTGTTTATTAATCAGCTCAATGGCGCCAAGCCGTTCTTTTTTTGTACTGAGCGGAGCACACAGAATCGATTTTGTTTTAAATCCACTCTGCTGATCGACTAAAGACGAAAATTCTGGATTGTTAAGTGTGTCCATAACTATCACACATCTATCTTCAACTATGCTTTGGCTAACAATGCCCTCACCAAATTTTAGGCGAACACCAGTGATATTATGTGACCCAACTGAGACGTGACAAACTAGTTCATGATCATTGGACTCGAGTAAAAATACTGAGGCTGCCTCAGCGTCGAGATACGACATGATCCTCTGAAGCGATCGCTCAAGTGTTTTGTTAATATCTTTCGAGCGCGCAAAGTCCTGGCTTATTTCCGCTAGGAGATCGAGGTATCCGCCAATTTCCCCGGCGGGGTTAGTCTGGAGTACTTGGGAGGCATCATCGGACATACACCTATGATAGAGCTTTTTCGGGAAGGTTTGAAATGCCCCTCCCTGGACCGGCCATCAGGGATGCGAAAGGCTCCGCCGAAACGGAGCCTTTCATCCTATGAAGATAACCTAAGTAAATTAACACCAATCATAAGAAAACGTACATCAGCCAACCCCACATACGATCAAAGTAACGTGGCACTAGCACACGAAATCAGATTGTGCACAACGGACTTCAAACACCTTATCAGTAGGAACAATCTGTCCACGTCGCATAACCCATACCGTTCATTCCGTCGTCAAAGGCAACCGTGTGGCCCATAAATACCCCACCACCGGAAGCACCTGCAAATTTCCCGGTTCCGCTGGTGACTTGAAACGGCCCACCTGTATACGGAAAAGTGCCTGTACCGCCCCAAGTCATAAATAATTTGTCACCCTCTGCATCTTTTCCAATGCATACGCCGTTGGATTTTCCCTCACTACCTTCGACGTGCCACAAACCAGGACACTGGAAAGTCATTTTATGTGTGGCGTCGCTAGTATCCGTGTTAAAAAACGTACCACTAAACTCACCCGTAAAAATGAAATTTCCTTCATCAAGGTTGTATGCAGTTCCTTTGCCTAGTCACCCAAACTCACCATTACAAGTTCCCGCGAACGCAATCGGCGACCAAGCCAAAGCACCCAAAGCAGCTAAAATTAGTATTTTTTTTCATTGCCTAAAACTCCCTTATCTTCAAGATTTTTTTTGGTGACCGGACACACCCGTTCAACTGAAACATTCGGCGCATACAAAATCCTACTATTGGTATTTGACTGCAATAACAAAGTGCTATTCCATTAAATTCGGTAACCATTTTACGCACGCATAGCGAGCCTTGCTCGTCATTGCTTTCCCATCAACAGCATTAAAAACAGACAACGCTTTAGCTGCAACGGCTAAATTCACTGTAGGTATGTCCGGAGTTTTGGACAGTTTAGCCATCATACCACCGCCTACACGCTAACGGATAAAGTTCCTCAATTAGCCCAAAATATTTGCTTACGAGAAATTATTCATTGCAAATTTACTGCAGGTGACGAGAGGAACTTTTCAGGTATACTATATGAAGCTTTAACA
>CAJWOI010000345.1 GCA_913044255.1 uncultured Alphaproteobacteria bacterium | reverse complement strand
CCGTGGCCAAGGACGGCGCCACGGCCTTTGAGCCGACCGTCTCAAAACCGGCCGACTACATCCGCATGAAAGCGCTGTGTGACGTGATCGCCGTCATGTCGGCCTGCCCGCAGGACATGAATCCCATCAACGGCATTGGTTGTGATCCGACGGAGGTGCACTTTTGCGTAGTTAGCTAACGTGTTCGTAGTCACTCCTTCCACTAATTACACAAAGCTTTGACTTGGACCGCAGCAATCTCCGCCGCCTCCGCCGTAGTAGCGGTGGGCGGATCCTCTTTGCCAAGGCTTAAGAGCCTTGCTCTCATCCTCTTTTCAATATCGCTGCTTTTAACGACTGCTAAAGCAGATGCAGAACCGAATGAAGTCAGTCGGGCCGAACAGATTCATTGGTCTCTTGCATCCTTTTTTGGTACGGGTTGGTATCGTGTAGAGGACAACCGCTCCACATTTGTCCTTAACATCCCGCTTGCCAAGACGATCGATACCCCCAAAACTTTTGGTCTGAATGAGGCTGATACGACGTTCAAGCTTTTGTTTCCCGTTTCAGTCGGCATACACCATCTTGACGATATTCCGGCACTTATCGAGTTTGAAAATTACTCCTCTTTAGCGTTCGTGCCCGGGGCGGAGATGAACATCCCGATGACGGACCGCTGGACGTTAAAGCCGATTGTTCACTTCGGTTTCGGCTACGAGGAAAAGTCGGATGATCTCGTCAGTGTCTGGTATGTCGGACTGCGGAACCGGTATATGCTTACCGAGTCGGGCGGTAATTCGGTCGCGTTGCTGGGCAGTCTTGCGCTCGGTGGAAACAAACCCCAGTACGAGCAAAGAAGCCGTTATGGCGCGCTTTTGGCCGGTTTTGAAGGCACCCATCGAATCGAGAGCAATGCCTTTACTCGCCGACCCTTGAATTTTTTCTGGAACAGCTCCTACGCCACTTTGTTCGATGAGCTGGATTTTCATCTATCACCAAATCTCGTTAACCGCGTGGACGATCAATGGGAACTGGGCGCAGCTATTGGCAAAGCCGGCAAAGCGGTCTCATGGTGGCTATTCAGCTTTGATCGGTTGGGTCTCGCCTACCAGCAAAGCTCGGACGGCGTATTCAAGGCCGTAAAGATATTTTTCTCCTCAGCTTTCGACCGCTAAGGCCGCGCTGTGGCTGAAGCACTCTATGGCCCTGTCGTCCAAGCCTTCTTGTTTTTAAATATATTCAGTCCGTACAGCGGAGGGATTATTGCAATAGTTGGGCATTGAAACTTACCGATGCGATAGCAGTGACACCCTCGAGTGATAGTCCACGAATTCTCCTGATCCGTCCGAGTGCGCTCGGCGATGTGCTTCGGACAGTTCCCGTCGTTGCCTCGCTCAAACGGGCTTTCCCACGGTCGACTATCGACTGGGTCGTTCAAGAAGGATTTGAGGACGCGGTTCGTGGTAATCAGACCATCAACGAAATAATTCCTTTCCCTCGAAACGCTCTCGGCGGTTGGCGGTACTGGACTCACGAGAAAAGGAGAACTGTCTCCCATTTGAAGCGTAAGCTTTGGAGACAGTACGACTTGGCCATAGACATGCAGGGACTTGGACGAAGCGGGTTTATGCTTTTTACAACGAGAGCAGAGCGACGTATTGGGTTTGCCAACGCGTCGGAGTTTGCTTGGCTCGGTGCAAACGAGCGATACGAGGTTCCTCGAGATCTTCACGCCGTCACGCAGATGCTGACCTTACTGGAAAGCTCGGGTATTAAGCCGATTGAGGATATGTCTCTAGTTGTTCCGAAGGACTCTGAAGCGGACTGGCTGCGAGTAAAAAGTATTATGGGCGTGCCTGATTCGTTTGTTGTGTTCGCACCGACGAGTCGCTGGAAGTCCAAAGAGTGGCCTGCTGAGTACTGGCAGGCACTCGCTGGGAAAGTGCTCACAATGGGCGCTAACCACATAGTGTTGCTCGGCGCGCCATCGGAGAGTGCACGGTTACACGCTATTGCGCAAAGAATGCCGCTAGCAATCTCGGTGCTCGCGGGTGAGGCAACCGTTGGCGTATCGATGGCGGCTGTGAGAGACGCCCAGTTGCTGGTCGCTAACGATTCAGCGATGCTACACGCCGCTGTTGGATTCAACACACCTCTCGTAGGGCTTTTTGGGCCGACTGATCCCAACATTTCGGGCCCATTTAAACGTCTCGATGAGACGATTCGTTCCGAAGAGGCGAAGGCAAGTTCTGCCCATTACCGTGACCGAAGTCTGGGCGACGAGTTGATGCGGACAATCCCAGTTGAAATGGTTACCGAACGGCTACATGGAAGATTGTAATTAGTCCACTATGCACCAACGTTCATTATGATACCCATGTTTGTGTCTATTTACGTTGGTCTGTTGGTTATTGTTGACATGGCACCCTTTGTTACGATCTGTGTCACGGCGGTCTATTTTCTACTCTCGATTATTGTAATGTTCAGCATTCTCGACTGCTACGAGGCTCATGAGAGTTATGCGTGACGACGTCTTGCCTCCTAGGAAAACCGATGAACTAATCATCAGATTGCCAAACTGGATCGGCGACACATTAATGACGTTCCCAATGCTAATGTCATTGCAAAAATCTGGAGTTGATTTTTCTTGTCTTGGCCATTCATGGACGAAAGACCTTTTTTCGGGGACCGATTTTAATATTGTGGCGGACCCAGAAATCAAGAATCCAAGATGGTGCTTTAATTTTTACAAGCAAAATAATTTCCGCCAAGGTATGTTGTGCACCAATACCTTCCCAACAGTTGTTCCTATGAGATTAGCCGGGTTAAAGCCGGTGGGTTATCACATGCTGGCCAGTAATAGGTTGAATTATGATAATTCATTACATACTGTAGAAAACTACTTTGAGTTAGGTAGATTTTTCACTAAGAACAAAATAAAGGTGGAAGAGATTTCAGAGACAATTCCCATTAGTGAACGCAATATTGAAATTGGAAAAAAACTTGTTAGTGAAAAAATTGGAACCGATTATATTGTTATCTGTCCCTATGCGACCAATTTACACAAGGGCAAGAATAAGGAATGGCCGTACTGGCAAGAGTTTTGTAAGAAAATCAAGAAATATAATGTTGTCGCATTGGTTTCCAATGATGATTTAGAGAGATGCAAACATGAGTTTCCTGATATCAACATTCTAAGTTGCGGGTTAGCACTCACAGCATACATTATGCAGAATGCGAAAGTTGTATTAGCCAACGATAGCGGGCCTATGCATATCGCTTCTTTTTTTGGAGCAAAAGTTATCGGTTTACTTGGGGTAACAGAGATAAAGAAGACAAGACCATGGCATGGTGAATATCTAATTGGTGAAGACGATGGGTTTATTTCAGCTGATAAATTGTTAGAAAAGTTTTATTAGACATCAACCAAGTGGTGTTCGCTTGTTATGGCCCAGCCGAAAACCACGACGCCTTTTCCAGGATCTTTGGCCAGCATCAATGACACTGGCCCACCCCCAGTGGCTTTTTCATATTTATATATATCCAGCCCACACAGCGGAGGGATTTAGGAGTTAGTTAAATATCCATCCCAGACTCTTTGAGAGAT
>CAJWOI010000344.1 GCA_913044255.1 uncultured Alphaproteobacteria bacterium | reverse complement strand
GCAGTAGACAATGGTATTCACTATATCTACCGCTTCAGAGAAGAGTACGCACTTAATCACAGTTATGTGGAAACCATGCATGTTTGCCATTCCAATATCGGCAAAGCGGTGTTCTACACGACCATGACCATCATCTTCGGCTTCTCAATCTTGGTCCTTTCCAACTTCATCCCCACTATCTATTTCGGTGTGTTAATCGCGTGCGCAATGTTCATCGCCTTTTTGGCGGCGCTTACAGTGCTACCAAAGCTAATTTTGCTTTGGAAACCATTCCACTGATGCCGAATTAAACGAGCACAAGGTTCTCGATGGTCTTATCCAGAAATGTAATCGCGCGTCAGGGGAACCGCATCCTGACGTTTGGCCAATTGAATTTGAAACACCACCAGGCCCAGGCAACGGAAAGCAACCTCACTGGCAGCCAAATAATACTCCCACATGCGGCAAAAACGCTCATCATTCAATTCCCGCGCCTGTCCACGATTGGCAAGAAAACGATTCCGCCAAGCGCGCAGGGTCTCGGCATAATGCAAACGCAGCACCTCAACATCAGTAATGTATAACCCAGTTCGCTCAATAGCTGCTGCCATTTCTGACAGCGCAGGTATGTACCCGCCCGGGAAAATATACTTTCTTATGAATGGATTAGTCACCCCAGGCCCATCGGCACGTCCTATAGTATGCACTAAAGCAACGCCGTCAGATTTTAACCGGTCAGAAATCGCGCAAAAATAGGCGTTATAATATGGAACTCCCACGTGCTCAAACATACCGACGGACACGACGCGATCATATTTACCTCGCTCCTGTCTGTAATCACGAAGATGGAAATGTACTTTTCTAGAAAGCCCACGATCTCGGGCTCGCGCTTCTGCAATCTTGTATTGCTGGCGCGACAGCGTTAGACCGGTTACTTCAACGTCTGCCATCTCCCCGAGATGAAGGGCTAATCCTCCCCAACCAGAACCAATATCCAGTACCGTTTGCCCGGACTTGAGCAGTAGCTTTGCTGAAAGGTGGTGCTTTTTGCGCGTTTGAGCCGTCTCTATGTCCTCTGTAGGATCCTTAAAGTAGGCGCATGAATACTGCAGATCGGAATCGAGAAATAACTCGTACAACTCACCCGAAATATCGTAGTGATGAGCAACATGACGCTGAGAGCGCGCAACGGGGTTGTATTGCATGAACCAGCGGGACATGTATTCCGTGTGCGCCCGAACTCGCATCAAGAAGGAAGGTCCCGCGGCGGCTAGGTTTTCACCCATAAAGTGGAGAAAGTCATAGAGAGAACCGCCCTGAATCGTCAGCTCACCCTCCATATAGGCTTCAGGAATTGCCAGAGCCGGATTAACCGCTATTCGAAGACTAGTCGATCTCCGATGCAGTTTAATTGTGACGCTTGGATTTTGATCAGGACCGTACGAATGGGGCTGGTCGGTCGAATCAACGACGACCAACCGACCCCTGACGATCAAGTGACGCATCAATGGTGATAATAGCAATGCCCCTCCCCCCCCAAAAAGGTCAGACACCACCCGATTATTCGGGAGACGCGCGTTCTGAGCTCAATCCTCCAAAAATAGCTCTGAGATTCCGAGCAATTTAGGAATCTTCAACAGAATCACTGGGTGATACAGCTGGCTTAGTCTCAGAAGTCTCGCCCACGGGAATTTCAGCACCATCAGACGCTGTTGATGGCTCCCCAACCGATAACCCACTTTCCGGTGGCTGTTCAAAAATTTTCTCAATGTCCAGTGTCGACTCCACCTCATCGTCTGCTACCGATGTAACATTTACGCCTGTAGCTTGAAGCTTTGCCTCTTCTTCTGACCGAGCAACATTGACTGTCACTTCGACGGGCACCTCAGCATGAAGTCGCACCTGCACTTTGTGAAGCCCCAACGACTTAATCACGGCATTGACTACCACCTGACGGCGATCCACCGGATGCCCAGCTGCAGAGAGTGAGGCCGCAATATCTCGTGCACTTACCGAACCGTAAAGCTGACCACTTTCACCCGCCTGCTGAACCATAACCACCTCGAGGCCTGCCATCTGCTTCGCTGCTGCACTTGCGTCCCCGCGCCTAGTATCATTTGCCTGTTCTATTTTCGCACGTTCGGTCTCAAAGTGAGCGTGTGCCTCCTTGGTGGCCCGAAGTGCCTTTCTTTGAGGCAACAAATAATTTCTCGCGTAGCCATCCTTAACACGAACGACATCGCCCAAATTTCCGAGTCTCTCTATGCGCTCAAGTAGTATTATTTCCATTTAGCCAACCTCATAAACGATGAACAAACTAATAACTAGGCTGCAGGATGCCGACGAAAATTTGCCCACTGATCGGCGACACCCAGCCCCACTACAAACAAAATAGGCCACTGCAAAAATACAATCAAAAGATAAAATGCAACCAAAATCAAACCGGACGAGGCGCTACGGCAAGCCCATTGATGGACAACACCAGTCCCCTGAAAGAAATGTGGAGTCATCAAAATCATCATCATCGAGCCGCCCGCAAACGCAAGCACGCCCTCTCCCAGAAATGCCAGCAAAATCGACACACCGAGAAGGTAACTGAGCCAAATTGGCAATCTTACCTCTGTGAAGGTGGGGCTAGGCCTCAGATTTCTCCCAGAGCGCGTCAACAACCATTGTGCCAAGGCGGCATTCACCACAATCATCGTTACCCAGGAAACACCCATGATACCAGGCACAACGAACAGGTACTCGCGCAAAATCTCTGCTGTCCTTTGAGCAGCGTCCGTGCCCAACAGTGATAGCACCTGGGACATGGATCGCTCAATGACACCCGCCAAGCCGCCGTCGTGACCAGAAAACCAAATCACACCTACTAAAAGAATCACCAATACATAAACGGATGCTTCTGCAAGCAGTCGGCCAGACGGGTACCATTCCAATGCATCACCTTTCCCCGGTCGATTTAACAGTGCCCGTTGGACGACCAGTAAAGTTGGGCCGACATAGCCAATAAGAAAAACCAGCCCAAGAGTCGCATCCGCGATCAGTGCGACTGCCAGAGCGACGCTACTGGATGCCAGCGCCGGCGCGAAACCCAAGCCCAAGCCAACCAGAAACAAAGGTAATTGGGTTAGGTATTGGAACAATAGAAAAACAGGACCCCCCATGACCGATAAGTATAGTCCGGCAGTCAGAAGTCCCGCGACGGCGGCAATTGTGAGAACCAGTTGTATTGGCATGTCAGCCCCTGCATAGTGGTGGCTGTTATTTCAAGAGATATGGCACCAACGCAAGAAAACGCGCACGTTTGATCGCCGTGGCAAGTCGCCGTTGCTTCTTCGCCGATACTGCCGTTATACGGCTCGGCACAATTTTTCCTCTCTCGGAAATAAATCGCTGAAGGAGTTTCACGTCCTTGTAGTCAATCTTCGGTGCATTGGGTCCAGAAAAAGGACACGACTTCTGGCGTCGAAAAAAAGGCCGACGGGGCAACGATCCACCGCGCGAGGATCCCGTCTCATTTCTCATTCAACTTTCTCCTGTGTCGCTTCATCAGAATTTTTATCAATTGCTTCGTCATCTAAATACCCTGTAGCGCCCTCTGCCTCTGTAGCGCCCTCTGCCTCTGTA
>CAJWOI010000343.1 GCA_913044255.1 uncultured Alphaproteobacteria bacterium | reverse complement strand
CCTCATGATCTGATCTTTGATGGGCTTAAACAGCCAGCCGCCGTAGGTATCTGAAATCATCCCGCCTCAATCAGCTTCAGTCACAGGCTCTGGACCTTTTTCTTCGAGGGCGATTGTTATGGCGCTTGGACACCGGCAATCTGACGGATTATCTCCCACAGAAAATTTGAGGGCCACGACTGCAGGATACCCCCGAATCAATGCAAACGAATTTGATGTAGCCGAAAGATCTCAAGCACGTCTTACACCATGTCATCTCAGAACTCACTGTGGTAACTCAGCAATCCTACCGTGACCGCCTTCTGATGAGAGGCGTTCTCATCATGGCCTTGGCCGGAATTGTTCTCTCTACCGGTGGACCAATTATCCGGCAAGTTGAGGAAGCCTCGGGTTTCCAAATCGTATTCTGGAGGTCAATAGCACAGTCGGTATTAATTTTTTTGATCTTGATGGTGCGCGAGCGCGGCGGCATCACCAAGGTCTTTCTAGGACTTGGATGGCCTGGAATAAGCGGGAGCTTATTTTTGAGCCTGGCATTTTTTGGCTATATATTTTCAATCACCAGTACGACCGTGGCCAACACCTTGTTCCTGATCTCGACAACACCATTCTTCGCGGCGATTCTGGCATGGCCGATACTGCGGGAGAAAGTCAGTAAACCAACCTGGATCGCGATCATGACGGCATCGATTGGCGTCATGATCATGGTCAGTCAGGGCCTGAGTACAGGCCGGCTTTTCGGCAACGTCATGGGTCTTTTTTGCGCGCTTGCGACTGCGCTTTACATCATTTCAGTTCGCTATGGCTCCGTGCGTTCTGGGAGCACTGATATGGTACCCGTTGTCTGTGTCTCAGGGCTCATTGCAGCGTTGATCGCAGTCATTATCGAGGGTGGCAATATATGGATTTCGACTAACGACCTGTTCTGGTGCGTAGTAGCAGGCGCTGTCCAAAACGGTCCTGGCTTCATGCTTTTTACCATGGGATCACGATACGTCCCAGCAGCCGAACTTTCGCTGTTAGGTCTGATAGAGGTCATCATTGGTCCGATCTGGATGTGGCTGTTGTTGAGTGAGATACCTGATACGTACACCCTGGCCGGCGGGGGCGTCGTCCTTGTCGCGGTCTCCGGCCTTGCTTTCTGGTCTCTATACCGATTTGGGTCTGGGCCCGGCAAATAGCACCAATTACAGTGCACAACCAGGCAGCCGGTAGTTCAGATGTTGTATCGCCGGAATCAGTGGGCCCAAATCGTGCTTTAGGGCTGGTTTCAGAAATTGATCTCCCGGGGAAGGAGGCATGACTCGTGTAGCTATGACATTATGTGCTCGGCGTTGGCCAGCCTCGCGTATGCTTGCGTTGGCGCCATGTTGCAGTGCCTGGCAATTTCAACTTTAGTTGTTGAAATTCCCATGAGGTACGGGTCGCTATTCTTGGGCAAATCACCTATTCATTAACCCCGGTGAAATAAGTCCTGTCTACTGCGGTAGCGTGCATCATCATTTCATCGAGACCGCCGATTTCACTGAGCCCGGTAAGAAATTTCTTGTGCGCTTCGATCGAAGACCATTTCTCAATAATCAGAACCTCGTCCGGATTATCGTTATTCAAAAATACACTGATGCCAAAGCAGCCATCGATATCATTTTCGGCTGGTACGGATTTGAGAATCCCGGCAAGCGCTTTACCATGCCCGGCTTTGCCTGAAATTGTTACTAGCAATGTTATTGTCATAATTACTGCCTTCCAGTTGAGATGGGGGTAAATGGCGAAGTTCAGTCAGCGGTAAATATTCAGCACCCAACAGACTTTACCAGGCCGCGTGTAATGCACGGCAACAGTACCGCGAGGGTAGCGGCAGCCTCGGTCAAGCCCCAGGCGCCGACGGAGTATTCTAAAATATTAATGGTTGACGATACTTCAAAGTGAACTCCTTTCAGTTTCCTGGTTTTAAGTGTAGCCCATGGCGTTTCCTGGAAATTACGCCTACGTGCAGTACCGGTAAACAGCGATGACCCGATCGCTGACTCAATGATGCAGGAGCTCCGGAGCGATCAACAGCCCCTTTATGATGCCTGGGTTTCTGCTGTTCGCACAGAAAACTTTCCAGACAAGCGCATCAACACTTCGAGGGGCTGAATGCCCCACGCATCTGCTAGTGTGGCAAGCGTAATTATCTCTTCGGCATCGCGCCCCAGAAGCGTTACTGAATCCCCGGTATCAGCGCCGTCAATGCCGCTAAGATCAATCGTCGTGTGCTCAAGGGAAACCGACAGAACACGACACTTCTGACCACGCACCAGAACCGGTATATCCTTTCCTGGCGGTCGACAAAACCCATGCGCCATACCGACAGGCAAGACACCTACAGTGTGCGCCCGCTCTAGGCCGTAGAGGCCTCCGACAGCGATGTCCGAACCTTTAGCATGATGTGCGATGTGAATCAGTTTCGATTTCACGCTTTTCATTACTGGCTTCAGGTGATTTATGCCCTCCCCACTATCCGATTCGAAGGGCGATAAGCCATACAGAGCATGACCGACGCAAACCGCCGAGCTCTGATCCAAAAATCCAGCTAACAGACAGCAACTGGCCATCGCCTGGGTCAGGGGAAAGGTGTATCCAGCATTGCCAAGGTCTGTTATGAACCGGTCAAACGACTGCAATTTTCTTTCAGCCCAATCTGACTTTGACGTTTGTGCAAATGGTACGTGGGTATAAATTCCGTCAACCCGCAGATTAGGCAAATTAACGACCTCTTCCACGAAGTGTCTGGCTGTATTGATGGGTTCACCAAGCCGCCCGAGACCCACATCAACTTTCAGATAGAACGCAGCCGGTTTCTTCAGCGCATTGGCGACTGTTGTTGCTGCTTCGAGATTGGTTAACGTGGGAATATACCCTTCGATCGCAGCCTGTACCGTAAGTCTCGGCGTAGAAAACGCAAACAATAAAATGGGGAGGGTAATCCCTTGCGTCCGCAGAAGTCGGGCTTCGTCCAAACTGCCTGTCGCCAGGGCATCGACGCCAATCTCCTGAAGTGCCTTCGCAACCAGGAGCACATCGTGCCCGTAAGCGTTGGCCTTGATCGAGGCGATTATCTGCTTATCCTGGCCTGCAAGCTGTTGCACGTAACTCAGGTTGTGCGCTAGCGCTCCAAGATCTATTTCGGCGTAGCTGGCCTTCTCTAAATTCATTGTCCTGTCATCGGGCCTGGCGGCGGGCGGTTCCAGACTATTCCAGATAAAGCCTAAGTTGAGGTGAATTTTGAAACAAAAGTTTCAAGAGCACAACGGAGAATAAAAGAACTTAACGGCCTGCTCATGGGCAACGGCATTACCTATTGAAAAGCCGCAGCGGCATGAGTCAACTAACTGATGCGCGCGTCTGTAACGCCCCGCAGCATTAGGCCGCGGGTTAACCTGAATATTGCTGGGGGGCTAAACCAACCTCGGCAGCCCTTAATTCTGAGCTTGACCTCCAAAGGCTTACTTCTGTCCCTTAGCATCATATCCCTCACACGCACACCCTCTAGATAGTCGTACATACAATTGATATGACATAAAGGGGCATTGAAACTCCTTCAATTATCCGAATCTGGATCTTTGATCCC
>CAJWOI010000342.1 GCA_913044255.1 uncultured Alphaproteobacteria bacterium | reverse complement strand
CGGGCGGGATAAGGCACGGCCGCGGGTCGTGGTGAGCCCAACGGGCGGCCTTTCCACGAACCAGCTGCCTATAATGTTTTGTGGATGCGGGATTAGGTGTATATGCAAACGCATCAGCCGACGTAAAGGCATTAATTAGTAGAGGACGGCCATCCGCGATTTTGCTCGACGGAGAACCATGTACGGTACGACAGTTATGTACCGTAATAGACCCAGCGGGGGCAGTGAGATAAACCGCCTTGGATAAATCAAGCCGAGAAACGTCGGATTCCCTCAGACCACCAGTCCAATTACCATCCTGATCATATTGATCGTATAGTGGCCCCTCGTGTGATCCTGGAATAATCGCGACAGGCCCGTCATCAGGACCCGTGTCTGTCAAATAGCAGCCAATGGCAAGCGGGCTATAGTTCGTGTGTGGGTAAAACTGAATATCCTGGTGCCACTGCACGGCATCGTCGCCCTCGTACCACTTGAAATTCAATTTTGAGTGATGAAAAGAGACATCAGGGCCGACCAGGTCGGCTGCAACATCGGCAACTACGTCTTTGGTAAACTCCCAGTACGTATCATGTTGAGCATCTGGTTCTTTCAAACGGCGTAATTTGGGCTCATCTCGAGAGTGAGACGTCGCCACGTCGAAGATATCATCGCTTTCAGTTATAGCCCGGCTTTGTTCCAAAAAGTCATCCGTCACCGTGAGCAGCCGGCGCAGCCACTCCTTGCTGATCAACTCTTGGACCGATACGTACCCATTGACGAAATAAAATTCTCGTTGGGTCTGACTTAGTACACGAGGCGGTTGCGACAACACTTGTTCCGGCGTCATTCTTGAACTCCAAGACAAAACGGGGTCGGCTCCACGCAGAATCCTGCCCCTTATCTATTCGATTAGCAACTGCTTTTAAGAAAAAGTATTAAGCTCTTAAAATTTTTGAAGTTATCTCGATCACATGTACGACTCACCATGCAATCGATTCTACTGATCTGCGGGTCGAGCTACTGCTTCCAAAGGGGTAATTTGTCTTACCTTATGCTCGCGGTACGCGATGTAAGTAATACTAGCAAAAATCATAGCGCCGCCTACCCAAGTAAAAATTCCTGGAATCTCGCCAAAAACGAAGAAACCCAACAACACGGCCCAAATCATTTTCAGAAAATCGAGTGGCATTACCGCATTTGTATCCCCTTCCTTCAGCGCCTGGGTCATTAACAGTTGCCCAAATGTACCCAAGACACCCATCACTGCCATCACGCTGAGTTGCTGAAAGTTAGGAGTGCTCCATACCATTGCTGCAGGTATCGCAGAGAGTGGAGCCATCAATAAAATTAAGTAGGTAATTATGGTAACGCTCGATTCTGTGCGCCCTAGAATTTTGATTACAATCAATGCACAGGCCCAAAACGAGGCTGACGCAACCACTAGAAGTTGTCCGCCGCTCACTACATCAAGACCTGGTCGAAGCAACACTAGTGTGCCACAAAACCCAAACAAGATAGCGCACCACCGACGAAAGCCTACAACCTCGCCTAGAATCAAGATTGCTAATACTGTAGCAAAAATTGGAGCAGTAAATGAAAGAGCAGCCACATCCGCTAACGGCGTAATACTAACCGCGTAAAAAAACATTAGCATCGCCATCGCGTTGATCCCTGCGCGCAACGCGTGAAGTCCTAATCGTTTGGTTTTCAACGGTTTTAATCCATACCGGATGAACCAAGGAATCACGACCAGTAAACCAAAAAGATTGCGAAAAAACGCAAGCTCAAATGGATGTAACTCAGCCGACATATACCGTATCAAGGCGTGCATCACAGAAAAACAAATAGTGGCAACAAACATGAATAGTACGCCACGAAGGTTGCCGCTAAGACAGTTGATTTTCTCGATATAGCTGTCAAACACGACTACCCCCACACAACTCAATATGTTTGTAGACGGACATTACTTTCATAACGTACCCGCGCGAACGTTTTAGGGGTCATTCGGTACCCCAGTGCCCCACCACACCAGTTGGGAAGACGGAAATAAACCGTAAACAGCCTTAACTCTTGAGGAATGGAGTGGAAATCGGCCCGCCCACCATATCGACAAAATAGGCAGTCAGTCGAGACAACGTAACCGAGCGGGTTTGGCAACAATCCAAATCTTTTTACGAACACAATAGGAAGGCCAATTCTCACCTCTCTTGTGCGACATTTGCAATATACCTATATAGGTAAAGCGTGAACGTCGCTCCACGCCAAGTTGGAATGAGCAATCTGACACCAGGCACAATCGCTATGCTAGTCCGCGATTTAGTTTTGACGAACTGACAGTTGGAAGCGCGCCATGCTTGTTAAAGGTCTCAATCATCTAGCATTTATCACCCCAGACATGGAAGCAACCATCCGTTTTTACCGAGATCTGTTGGAAATGGATTTAATATCGGGCATTGGCCACGAGGGGTTTCGCCACTACTTTTTCAAGTGCGGAGATGGAGCAGTAGCCTTTTTTGAGTACGAAATAGCGCAGCGCATGTCCTACGGGAAATTCCACGGCTCTCCCACAAACAGACCGATCGGCTTTGACCATGTTTCCTTTACTGTTGCTTCGCGTAAAGAACTTTTCCACCTCAAGGACAAGCTAGAGGCTGCAAATATCGAGGTCTCTGATGCTGTCGATCACGGTACAGTATGGTCTATCTACTTCTTTGACCCAGTTAACAATCTCCCGTTGGAAGCATCCTGGGATTGTGTAGAGGTTTCCATTACACCGGCAATTCTTGATAGTGTCCCAATGCCTGTGGCTGAGGAAGGTGCAGGTCCACAGCCGGGGCATTGGCCTGACATAACTACTCCTACCCCGGAAAAAGAAATGATCGCCCGTCCCGGAAACGGGTTTGGAATGCGCGACGATTTTGTGCGTCGTGGCTTGGCCCGTTTAAGTCCGGAGCTCGAGGATGTTTTAGAATTACATAAATCTTCTGGTAACATCACGAAAGCGGCCGAATAATCCGGTTACTTGATAATTAGCGGGTTGAGAATTAACACAACAGTACTGCTCGCCTGTGGTGCATCATTATTGATTTACAAATGACTGTTCTTCTGGATAACCCACTTCTCAATCTGATGGCGCTGAATCTTTCCCGTGGTACTGCGAGGCATTTCTTCTATGGGAACAAAGTAGATCTGCTTGGGTTGTTTGTAGCCTGCTAAATATTTCCGGCACCTCTGCATAAGCTCGATCTCTGTTAAGGATACGTCTTTGCGGGCCACAACAGCCACGGGCACTTCTCCCCACTGAGGATCAAATCTCCGAACGACTGCCGCATCAGCAACACGATCATCTTCAAGCATGATCCTTTCGATCTCGGCGGGATAAACATTTTCTCCACCTGACTTAATCAGATACTTGGAGCGATCGACAAAATCGTATGAACCATCGGAGTTACGGCGAAATACGTCGCCCATGTTAAACCAGCCCTGCCTAAACTCGGTCTCATTGACATCGTCGGCACACCAATAGCCACTAAACAGCGTCGGTCCGCGAATTTCGAGCTCTCCGGGACTTCCATCAGGCACCAAGTGACCCTGGGAATTCACCAGCCTTACCTCACAAAAAGAATTTTGG
>CAJWOI010000341.1 GCA_913044255.1 uncultured Alphaproteobacteria bacterium | reverse complement strand
GGCCTGGCTGCCAATCATGAAACCGGGCTCATCCACCAGGCTGATGATAGGTAGGTTGAACGTTTCACAAAGTTCCATGAAGCGGCGCGCCTTATGTGCCCCGTCCGCGGTCATCGCGCCGGCAAGAAACTTACAATTATTTGCCCAGACGCCCACTGGCTGCCCATTCAATCGAGCGAGCCCGGTAATCTGGGAGCGACCATAGCCAGCGCCCATTTCGAAGAAGCTGGATTGATCAAACACCGACTGAATAACGCGGCGCATATCAAAGGACTGCCGTCGGTCACGCGGCACAATATCGAGCAATGCTTTGCCGGCTCGTTCGACCGGGTCGCCGCAATCAGTCACCGGTGCTAGCTGCTCAATATTGTCCGGCATAAAAGAGAGAAATCGCCGGATTTCAGCCAGGCACTCTGCCTCATCCGTCGCGCCATTGTCCACCGTGCCATTCCTGGTGTGTACTTTCCAGCCACCAAGCTCTTCCTTGGTTTTCTGCTCACCCATTGCTCGCGCCACTACTGCAGGACCAGCAGTCAATATCTGTGCTGTCGCCTTTGACATAACGGAGAAATGCGAGGCAACAAGCCGGCCGGCTGGTAGGCCCGCCACCGCGCCAAGTGCCGCGGTTGCTACGGGTACTGTTGCCATGGCCTCTGCAACAGAGCGAAATCGTGCCGGCGCGAAGACCGGCCCTGGCAAACTCTCACCCTTACCGCCAGTTCCACCCACACTACCGCCCGACCCTTCATGCAGGCGCACGAGCGGCAGCTTATATTGCACAGCCAATTCTTCGGCATAGACGCTTTTGCGTAATCCCGCAGGGGAGGGCGAGCCGCCCCTCATGGTAAAGTCCTCGCCTCCAACAACGATTCTTCTCCCATCAACCTTGCCAAAACCGAGAACGAAGTTGGCCGGGTCAAAGCCCATTAGTTCACCGTTCTCGTCATGAATCGCTGCGCCAGCAGCCGGGCCGATCTCTTCAAAACTGCCAGGATCCAGCAGTTTGTCGATTCGTTCTCGAATGGTTAAACGCCCTTTTCCATGTTGTTTGGCAATAGCATCCGCTCCGCCTTGCTCAAGCGCTAAAGCTCGACGTCGGGCTATTTCATCAGTTTCTGTTTTCCAGTTCATGTGTGCATCATATTCAAGTTGAGAAGAAAAGGGGAGAGAGAAAATGGGACAGATTTATTTGCCAGCTTTTAATCGAGAGATGGCTGGGGTTAGTGAAGGTAAAGAGAGTTCGCTAATTTGTGATGCCGTTTCTCGCCCTCCACTAATAGATACTTTAGCATTTATAGATGAAATAAAGATGAAAGTTGGGTTGGGGATAGAGAATCGAGGGAGAGGTCGTCCGCCTTGTTCTTTAAAATAAATCTGCCCCCTTTTTACTTTTGAGGCTGCCAGTCAAAAGTCATAGCCTAAGAACTAACTGCTAATCTATATCCTTTCAGCTAATCTTGGATAGCGATATTTTCTAGGTAATTATCCCTAACAATTGTTGCTGTTTTATGTTCGCCGGAATGGTGCCACCCAGGGGGCATGATAAGGTAGAGGAACTTGTTGACTAAGCCCGGGGCATTGAAAAGGTCTTTGGCAAGGGCCAGAAATTCCCCAAAATAGACATCAAAAAAGTTTCCGGAGTCCATTTTCCGGTTAATTCCGTAATCTATTTCCACCTCCGTTTGTTCTTCCTGATAGGTTTTGAATGCTCTATCCCATATATTGAGTAGATTACAATAGTTGGTATCTATATATAACGGATTTCGAGCGTGGTGGACTCTATGGTGCGATGGGGTCAGCATAATCTTGTTCAGAAATCCGAACCTGGCATCTTTTATAATATTTTCTCCCACGTGGATGAAAGCTCCGTAGGTTCCATCAATAAACATGATGACGAATAACATTTCTGGCTGTACGCCCAACAAAATGCACACTGTTGTGCGAATAGTATCGGCATAAGGCGCCTCTAAGACAAAGTGAGCGTAATTAACCGATAGGTTCATGTTTTCAGGTGCATGATGAGTAGAATGGAGACACCAGAATAGACGCACCTTATGTCCGAGGTAGTGGTGGATGAAATGCCCGAACTCCCAAACAATGTAACCGTAGATAAACCAATACCAAGTCATTTTCGTTTGAAAGGGTGCATATTTTTGGAACACGCCGATACAAATGACTACCATGCCTATCGCTATAAATCTTCCGATAAATCGGTTGAAAACATAGATCAGAAAAGTAATCTTGTAGACTTTGGCATCGGGCTTTTTGAAAATCAGGCCCAAGACCGACTCAAAAATAAGAAGTAGGGGGATAATGGGGCTAATAAAGGCACGGATACCGTCATAAGTCGTGAAGGAAGTGTAATCACCCGTCTCTAGAATTTCCCAAGCCTGGGAAATTCGCAGAAAGCCTATTATTTCATTGTATAAAGTTAAAAGAATATCCATTTGGGTTGTTTCGATTTAGTGAGTGTGAATTTCAGTTAACTTGGTCCACTTAGCTTTAGCCCTGAGGATGTGTGTCCTTGATACCGCAGTCACCTATACGGTAACGGCGTAAGCCCTGTTTGCCAATAATTATTCGCAGGGAGCCGAGAATTAGTTCTTCCCTAATTGAGCCAAATGCTTTTGTTGATGTGGATTCAGGGCTTTGTCCGTAAAGACCAAACTGAGTGCATTTACGTTGCGTTATTCGATGCCAATTTGGAGGTGGGCCCTGCAATGGACCAAGCCCTGAAAATAATTGGCGGACATTGTATTGGAGCGATTAAATCCGTTAAGTTACAAAGTTATAAGTATCCCCTACAGTTGTGTGACCGATTCATCAATTGAATCAATGAGTTAAAAACGCGAAACCAAAGTGTGCTATAGAGTGTGCTATGGAAATCGATCAATCTGCACTTAATTCCACTCTTAAAATAGATTTATCCCCCTTATTGTCGAAAAGGGTATATGCGATCATAGGCTCTGATTTATCTGGTTCATTTAACTTTGATCTGGATTAGACGAAACTTCGCCTTGCTGAGTTAATTGGAGTCAATGACAAAATTCACTTTCAAAGTACGAAACGCGGCTCTGTGTATTTTCTTTTCAGCGACTTCTCTTGCGCAGGATGCTTCTTCGATCGTTGTGTACACAGCTCGTGAAATAATTACCCTGGATCCGAGTCGGACGGTAGTGCAGGCTGTCGCAGTTGAAGAGAATAGAATAGTCGCAACAGGATCACTCGATGAGATACAAAGGTCCCTATCTGGTCAGGCCCTGACAATAGATTCCCGCTTTGAAGATCTGGTGCTCATCCCCGGGCTTATCAATCAACACGAACATGCGTGGCTCGCCAGTCTCTTGTTCATGACTGAAATCCTGTCTATTGAAGACTGGATTCTACCCGAGAAGACAGTTCGGCGTGCAATAGATGCGGCCGATTATCGAGAGCGTCTTGAAAGTATAGTGAGTGGGCATTCTGATCCATCTGAAGTCCTCTACACCTGGGGTTTTCACCAGCTTTTTCATGGCGAGCTGACGCGCGCCGACCTTGACGAAATCAGCGGCACTATTCCTATCGTGGTGATGCAGAGGTCTCTGCACGAACAGATTCATAATACCGCTGCACTGCAA
>CAJWOI010000340.1 GCA_913044255.1 uncultured Alphaproteobacteria bacterium | reverse complement strand
GCGGTGCAGCTAGGGCCCATATCGGAGATGTTTCTGATCCAGAGGATGTTCGATGTATGGTTGATCTAGCAGTTGCCGAATTTGGAGGGCTTGACGTCATGCATGCTAATGCTGGAGTTGAGCGTTACGTCAATCTGGAGGAAATGGCAAAGGCTGACATGGATCGACTTGTGGAAGTGGATCTCATCGGCGTATTGCTTTGCGCTCAATATGCCATCGCTCCAATGAAAAAGCGGGGTGGTGGATCGATAATCTTTACGTCTTCAGTCCAAGCGACCCATTCGTTGCCTGGATGCGTGGTATATGCGGCAGCGAAAGCAGGGGTGATTGCTACAGCTCGAACCCTGAGTCTTGAGGTCGGAGGCTATGGAATCCGGGTTAACGCTATCTCGCCAGGCACGATAGATACACCAATGTTGACGAGAGATCTAGCTGATATGAATACAAGTGAATCAGACGCGTTTCTCGGTCGTGTCAAATCGGCAAATACTCTTGGCCGTATAGGAACAGTTGAAGAGGTCGGCGCCGCGGTTGTTTTTTTGGCTTCGGATTCATCAAGTTATATAAGTGGGACGAATATAGTAGTTGATGCTGGATTTACTGCAGTGAAATCGTTCTAGTTACTAATGGTATTTTTCTGTGATAGAGACTATTTAGTCCTAATCAGTTCCGTTTTACTATGATTACACCTCCGCTCATACCGCTAGAACAACTTGAAACGTTTGCTCACGGACTAGACCACGCTGAAGGAATTTGTCTTGCTCCAAATGGTCTGCTGTACGTAGGTGGTGAAGCCGGACAACTTTATCGTATCGATAGTCACGGTGACATGGAAGAAATCGCTAGTACAGGCGGATTTATGTTAGGCCTCGCAGCTGACGCTGAAAGTTTTATATACGCTATTGATGTCGGGAACAAAGTTGTATGGCGGTTTTCTCCAGACGGCAAGCGCCGTGAAGAATTTACCCGAGGGTCAACTGACCGGTCTCTTTACGTCCCTAACTGGGGGGCCTTTGATTCTCGCGGCAATTACTATCTGACCGATTCTGGAGATTGGGATAAAGCCAATGGTTTTATCTGGATTGTGCGGCCAGGTGGACAAACAGAAATTTGGACGGACGAATCTGTTAATTTTCCAAATGGTTGCGCGGTTTCTCCAGATGAGTCCCGACTATACGTTGCTGAGACTATACCCAGTGCTATCGTTGAGATCACAATTAACGATGATGGATCTGCTGGCCGTCGTCGAGTTTTATTTGAGATGGGTCTTTCATGCCCTGACGGTGTTGCGATTGCGGAAAATGGGGTTCTTGTGGTGTCTTGTTATCGGCCTGACACGATCTATGTATGGGATGCTGAGTCAGGGCTTCGCGTTCTCGCTGAGGACCCTAGAGGAACAATATTGGCGGCACCGACCAACGTCGTGTTTACAGGAGATGAGTCCGATACGATTGTTGTTCCTAATCTTGGGCGTTGGCATTTAACGCGATTTCAAACACCACTACGAGGTGTATCTCCTTTCTATCCAACTCCCGAAAAATTAGGCATGTCGAAATAGAAGGGAGATATAAATTGACTGCCACATATCAGCCTGAAATTCCAGAAAAGTATGTCGAACGTCTCTTCGAACTTAATGAGAAGGTAGCTATCGTAACCGGTGGCGCGAGCGGCCTTGGCGAAGCCATCGCTCTCGGATTTTCTCAAGCCGGCGCCCATGTAGTAATTGCTGATGTTGATGCAGTTCGAACAAATGCTTTACTAGAAGCAGTGTCAAATTACCGATCTCCACCAACCTTCATCGAATGCGATGTTACCGATAAATCTTCGGTGGATCACCTAACACATGAAACTCTGGCGGCTTTCGGTCAAATTGATATTCTCGTTAACAGCGCGGGCATGGCCTTCCGGTCTGTCGCGGAGGATTTCCCCGAGGAGATGTATGATCAAATCATTGACCTAAATCTCAAGGGGACTTTTATCCCCTGTCAAGTTGTTGGTAAATCGATGCTAAAAGCTCGTTCAGGTAGCATAATCAACTTGGCATCAATTGGTGCCTCAAGGGCATACCCAGAGGCAACAGCATATCTACAAAGTAAGGGTGGTGTTGCTCAGATGACTCGAAGCCTTGCTTTGGAGTGGGTTGATCGCAATGTACGCGTTAACGCATTGGCACCATCAATTTTTGACACGCCTTTAGTTCGTGCTGCTGATAAAGTTCGCACTCGTACGAGTGATTTTATTATGGAAAGAACACCAATTGGGCGAAGGGGGTTGACTAAGGAGATCATTGGACCTGCAATTTTTCTTGCTTCCGATGCAGCTTCTATGGTTACTGGCCACATTCTTCAAGTCGACGGGGGCTATTTAGTCGCATGACGGTATCGCCAATCTTGGGGGATTTAAAATAACCGTTTCTTTCAATAGAAATATCCTATCTCTTCAGTTTTACGCGGTGCGACTATAGTCAGGAGAGCCCTATGCCCCGCCTTTTCGGTAGAAAATATACCCGTCGCCAGTTGCAAGATCGAATTGGCGATATGAGTCAATTAATGCATGTTCGCCGAGCCGAGATGACGGAAGGTGCTGAACAAGGCTCAGGTCTTATTGATATTTTTAACGCTTCAGGCTTGAATTTTTCGATTCTGCCGGGTCGTTGTTTGGATATCGCCTCTGCTCAATATAAAGGTATGTCCCTGTGCTTCCGAAGTAATACTGGAGATGTCGGGCCGGCCTTCTATGAACCCCAGGGTTTTGGCTGGCTGCGTGGTTTTTTTGGTGGCCTAATCACAAGTTGTGGCATGACATTTACTGGTCACCCGGAAATCGATCCTGAGGAAGAGAACGAGGAGTTGGGTTTACACGGCCGACTCTCTTACATTCCCGCCCGCCAAGTTGCTGCCTCTACTGCCTGGGAGGGAGACGACTTCGTGGCGCGCGTCACGGGGAAGATGCGCGAGGCTGTGGTTTTTGGCACTAATCTGGAACTCAGTCGCAGTATTTCCGCTGTGTTAGGGGAAAAACGCATCCGTATCCACGATTGTATTGAGAATCTTAATGTTAATCGCTCGCCGTTGATGTTTGTTTACCATTGTAATCTCGGCTTCCCATTGTTGGACGTCGGTGCACGGGTAGTGCTCCACAGCGCTAGAAGCACCGAGTGGTTGGAAGACCGGGAGGTCGGACCCGATGAGTACACAGTCGCCACGCCACCGCGGGCGAAGATGCACGACGATATCTACGTACACTGGCCCTTGACAGACAGCAGTGGCCAGATACATGTGGCGCTGGTCAACGATAAATTAGAGTTAGGCCTCTATTTCAAATTCAACCGATCCGAATTACCAGTCGTTACTCATTGGCAGCATTTTCACAAGGGAACCTACGTTTCTGGCATTGAGGTTGGAAATGCTTCCATGCTTGGCCGATCCTGGAATCGTCAGCATGGTACGCTGCAGCATATCGAGCCAGGCGAGGTACGTGAATTCAATCTGGAAATCGGTGTTTTAGACGGAGTCGACGAAATCAATAACTTCGAACGTGATGTCGCCCGAAATCTTGTAAGACCAGCTAAGCAGCGACGCAAGTAGCGTCGTTTCGTGTCGGTTAGGCGCTGTAACTATTG
>CAJWOI010000339.1 GCA_913044255.1 uncultured Alphaproteobacteria bacterium | reverse complement strand
GGAAGTCTCAGCCACCAGCTTGCGCAGCCAGATTGATGAGTTCACACGCAGGCTCAGATTGCGGGTCCTAGATCTCGTCACAGAACAGCCGCAGCACCATTGGGACTTAGTTAGCAAAGAAGCCCGGCTTACCACACAAACGAACGCAATTGGGGCTTGTGAAGAGCCCACATGGGAAAACCTTCTTTCAACAGGCGGGTATGCATCCCACCTGCCACTTTCAGGAGTGTTAGATCTCATAAGGAAGGAACCTGAAGCGTTTTTCGACGGAAAAATTTTCGAAACGAACTGGCCCGAAGAGATCGTCTCAGAAGGAAGAAAGCGCGTTTTGAGGCAAACAACAGAACCAATCGATCATTTGATACAATTTAGCGAGACCAACACCAATCCGCTCCCATACGAAATCCAACAGGTTAGTTCAGCGTTGGATCACCTGAACCAGATATTGGTGTCCAGTGAAGAGTTAATTCCTCGAGAAACATGACCTCGCTTTTCGACCCGGAAAGGCTTGAGGAATTAGGCCCTCACGAGTTCAGGAGAGCAGTACAACGGTTGATGCTGCATTGTGGCTACGAAGCCTTTTCGATCGACTCCCCCGGTGATGGCGGGGGTGATTTGTACTGCGAAGGACCCGAATACACATGCGTGATTCAGTGTAAATGGAAAAAAAGAGGTGCGATCGGGCGCACCGCTTTTGCTGAAGCCAGAGAAGCCCTCTACAGCGGTCTGTACCCGGCACATCGCGCTTTTGTCGCGACAAACCGCCATTTTTCTCCGGATGCAAAAAAATATTGGAAGCAATTAGAAAACAATAGGATATCAGTTCAAGGTTGGGATTTGCGCCATTTGAAAAATTGGGAAGAACGGTATGCCCGAGAATGGCTTGCGAGGAAAACTCTTCGTCCCTACCAGAATGAGGCAATCGAGGCCGTGGAGGGAGACCTTCGAAATACGAACAAGGCTTTGCTTTTCCTGGCTACAGGCCTAGGGAAAACTGTGGTGGCGGGAGAAATAATCAGAAATATTTTGGAAAAAAAACCGGACGCCAAGATTCTAGTGCTGGCTCATCTCAAGGAACTGGTGGAACAACTGCAGCGGGCACTTTGGACAAATATTCCGATAAACGTACCGAGCCAAATAGTCGGTAGTGGCTCGACCCCCGACGATCTTCCAGGCCTGACCGTAGGGACGCAACTATCGATACAAAAATATATGGCTGCAGGCTATGCACCGGATTTGCTCGTGGTGGACGAATGTCATCACGTAGGTGAGGACAATACATACGCAAAAATATTGTCCGAACTCGGAGACACCAAAATTCTCGGCGTTACTGCCACACCGTGGCGTGGAGACGGTTTCGATATCGAGCAGAACTTCGGGCGCGTGTCTTATAGCTGTGGAATCGAAGAGGGGATGAAAAAAAAATACCTTTCGGCAATCGATTATAAATTATATTCCGACAATATCGACTGGGATGCGGTGTCCGATTTAAGCAGGCACGATTACACCCTCAAAGATCTCAATCGACGGCTCTTTATCGCGCACCGAGACGAGAAAATTCTGGAAGCACTTTTCGAGGTCTGGAGAGAAACCGTCGCGCCGAAGGCAATCATATTTTGTCAAAGCATCCCGCACGTTAAGAATATGCACCGAGCCGTTTTACGATACGAAAAATGGCGGAAGGCCGAAGTAATCCATTCGAATATGTCGCCTTCGGAACGACGATCGGCACTGACCAGATTTCGACAACAGGATTGTCCCATGTTGCTGGCCGTGGATATTCTCAACGAGGGAGTAGATGTGCCCGATGTAAATATTATTTGCTTCGCAAGGGTCACCCATTCTCGAAAAATATTCGTTCAACAGCTGGGGCGTGGTCTGCGTACGTCACCAGGAACGTACAAAGAAAAAGTCGTTGTTATCGATTTTGCGGCTGACATCAGAAGATTGGCTGCGATCCACAATTTGAAGAAAAGCGTAACTGGAGAAGAGAAGGAGGAAGTCGATTATCACAACAGAATCGATATGATATTCGAAGATACACAGGCAGAGAGTCTGATAGAAGAATGGATTCAGGATGCGGCCGATTTGGAAACCGCGCACGACGAGTATCGGCTCAATTATCCGAGCGTGCCTTGAGATAATCCACCATTCTCAGAGGAGAGATTCAATCTTCGTCCTCAGCGCCTAGACCTTCTGCAATCTAGCCCCACACCTCCCGGGCAATCGCCGCAAGTTCAGCGATGGAAAGGTAGCCGTCCTCGTTGATCCAGTGAAATTCATCAACGTAGCCCTCCTTGGCATCGAAAGCCCAGTACTCAAGTAAAAGGTAGACAGCAGCTTGCTTCTGGTCGACACCGTGTCGATGAACGGTTCCGTTATCGATATGCTCCCATTTCATCCAGTCATTGTCCCAGTACTTTGACCAAAGGAACCATTCACTCCGCCCACGATGCAGGTAGTAGGCATCGATACGATTATGGGCTGGTGACCATGCCCACTCAACCTGACAGAGGTATGTCGAGTTAGTTGATGCGTTCTTAAGAAATGACCCGCTTGGGGGGGCATCGTAACCAACCTCGCAATCGAACACCGCCGGACGCTCTGGCAAAGTGACAACTTCGTGGATACGTTGCTGCGGCAGGTCTTCCGGCCTCATTGGTATCTTTGGTTCGCGGGTCATGACGCACCTCCCTCTGATGTCACAGGATAAATCCATGAGGTATAAATCCACTCGGCCTTGAAGGCTTGACCAAGCATGGCCGCTATGACCTCCCCATGGCGTTTTTCAAAGAGATGGCCAATAGGTGAGCCATTGGCACCCGTCAATTGATCAAGCTGGATGGTAACAATCGGCGTCCAGCTCCTCTCCATGTAGCCTCTCGAAACAAAGACCGGGAACGTGCCGATGTCACAATTGATCAGGCTGCAAACCGTCCTATTTAATGTTGACGCCTCCTGGTTTGTATCTTCAGAGATTTCACGCAAAACATTGATCTGGCCTTCGAGTATTTCGTCCAAGGGGGCAGAGTTGCCGGTAGCATTTTGTTCAACCGCCTCTTGATAGGCTTCTCTGATTGTCGGCGGTGCTCCGACGGGGCCAATAAAGAAAGTGACATCCATTGGCAATGGATCGTGCAGTGATACTACATTCATCGTCGTTCTCCTCTTTAGCGGCTTTGGCGTGATGCCGGGGGCGCAAGCTAGATTTCAAATCTCCCCATGTTCAGGCAAAGCTAATCCTCACCCTCGCAATCTGGTTTTGGACGGATGTTAATGCCGCTTTCACTGATGGCATTGACGATACGCTTCCTCATCTCCTTCCTACTGGCCGAGGCTGAGATTGGAAGGACCCATCCATTTGTAATTTTTTCCATGTCAGGAACTGGGCGACCGTTGTTAATGGCGTTTAGCGTCACCATCGCCTCTAGCAATCGCCGCTGTGCGCTCTTGGCTGTATTAGTCGAATTGTCGTCTTGCATAACAAAACCCTCCTTCAGTTTCCTGAGGAGGGCTGACGCTTTGACTGGCTGCTGGACCCTTTGGTTGCCGTCCTTGGCCACATCTCCCTCTCGGGACACCACCTTGCCGGGTTGGGCAGGTTGGCGAGGGCGTCAGCCCTGCTCTTGATGCAATGGG
>CAJWOI010000338.1 GCA_913044255.1 uncultured Alphaproteobacteria bacterium | reverse complement strand
AAGAAGTCTCTGAGTATACGGTCTACACCATCCGTGTTCTTTGCCGCCCAGTAGATGAAGCAAATTCTTTCGATCCAAAGAATTGACTTCAGAGAGCCCTCTCCAAAAAACCTTCCTGGCTGAAAATACCTTGACTAAGGAATAGGGTTTTCCTGCTGAATCGTCCGGGATATGCAGCGTGTCTTCATGTATCGAAAGCCTTTTTACTTTTCCGCTATAGAATACGAGCCCATAGTACTTTTCTTCGATGTCTGTTGTCATAGAGACACAAAACATGGCCTTGCCATCCCACACTTCATCTTCCGTATAACCTGATGACCCAAAGGCCAAAAATAGAATAAAAACTAGGAAATATTTCATACGTTTGCGTATATGCTGGTAGGTTTCGTAAATATTCTCCATACCACGTCGAGAATACCAATTTTATAAGCACCCCTGCTTATCAATGTTATATCGTATATTTATTGTTTTGTTAGATTGGACAAAAATGTTTTGGAGTTGTTTTGCAAAACACTGATTTTTAATCCTAGTGTTTTAAGAGATGAGAAGCATTAATAATAGCCAGCTTAACCGCGCCTATTTCCGGAGTATTCAATGAGTGTCAACACTATTACCGGCCGTTCCGCGTTCCTTTCGTTATTGAAAGACGAGGGGGTAACGCACTTGTTTGGCAATCCAGGAACTACGGAATTGCCGATTATGCATGCGTTAACGGAACATCCGGAGCTCACCTACATGATGGGTATGCAGGAGTCGCTCGTTGTTTATATGGCAGAGGGGTATTCACGGGCGTCGGGCAAGCTTTCTGCATGCAACGTGCATGTAGCTCCGGGCCTTGGGAACGCTATGGGAGCGATTTATGCGGCCAAGTTTGCAAACACTCCAATTATCATTACTGCCGGTCAACAAGAGTTGGGTCACGGACTTACCGAACCCTTGCTCTATGATTCATTGGTTCCAATTGCAGAGCCAATGGTTAAGTGGGCAGTGGAGGTTACCCGTTTTCAGGATCTTCCTCGAATTGTTAGGCGTGCAGCAAAGATCGCGATGACCCCGCCGATGGGGCCGGTATTTATTTCTCTTCCTGGCAACATACTCAATGAAGAGGGCGCATTAGAGCTAGGATCTCGGACACGTGTTGATACCAAGGTTCGACCGACTGACTCAACTTTGAACCGTGTGGCGGATCGGATTTTGAGTGCTAAAAATCCCGTAGTTGTTGCTGGCCACGAACTTGCAACTGATGATGCGTTAAACGAGGCAGCTGATTTTGCTAGTATTGTCGGGTGTCCCGTATATCAACAGACAGTCCAGTATGGAGCCCATTTTCTGTCCGAACACCCAGCATTTATGGGGGCATTGACCCGAGACCAAGAACAAGTTCGAGATATTCTTTCACCGTATGATTTGCTGGTGGTGCTCGGCGCCGATGTATTACGGATGTCTGTTTGGGCTCCGGTTGAACCGCTCCCTGATGGTATGCCGATAATTCAGATCGGTCAGCGCGATTGGGAAATGGGGAAAAATTTTCCAACAGAGATAGCGATCCGGGCAGATATCAAAGAAACTTTGCAAGCACTTAACCCAGCAATAAATGAGCGTGGAGGTGCTGAGCAAACCTCCAGAGCCAAGCGAAATCTGGATAAGTTAGCTAATAATAACTGGAGCGCTAACAGGAAAACACTAATTGATAAACTTCAAGAAAATATGGAAGGCGGAGTTATTGATCCGTCTTGGATGGTTATGAAGGTGATCGATACTATGCCTGACGATACCATCATTGTAGATGAGGGGATTATTAGCACCAGAGCTTTAACGGCATTGTTGCCTTACCGAGATCCTGCATCATTGTTCGGTATGGCTAGTGGTGGTATTGGCTGGGGGGTTCCCGCCGCATGTGGAATTCAAGCTGCGTATCCCGATCGGCCGGTGATTGCAATAATAGGTGATGGTAGTTCAATGTATTCAATACAGGCGCTGTGGACCGCCGCTAACCAGAAACTCCCTATTAATTATATCATTTGTGACAATGCGGGTTATCGCATTATCAAAGAAAGACTTTTTGCGTTTCATGGGAGTGAGAACTTTATAGGAATGGATTTCAAAGAACCTGCAGTAGACTTTGTCGGTTTGGCCCGGTCAGTGGGTGTTCCAGCAGTGCGGGTAAATGACCATGCTGAACTTGTCCACGCCCTCGAGGCAGCTCTTCAAAACTTCAAGGGGCCAAACCTTATTAGTGTAACCGTTGATCGCGGTAGATTCTAAGACGTTTTGGGGCAGCTTGAGATCAAAAATAGCTTAATTGCGGCCGATTCTATAAGGAAAAGTTGCTACTCCTGATTCTCATTTTCTTAAGGTGCGTTGGAGCGGTATGGCTGATAGTTGGCGAAACTCTTCGGCGCATTAGACAATACAAGACGGGGATGATAACGCGGTGGAGCTCGCTCTTAGACATCGAAGATCCGAGCAGTAAAAGCCGGGTAAATTTCAGAGAGTTCTTCGGCGACCGAGCCACGGAGCATTGCCAAGGTGTCGGCGTCGGGGATCGGGGTAACCGGGAGTTGGCCATTCGGCACATCAAAATTGAAACCGGTCTGTTTGTAGATTTCCTCCAATGTGTGACCTGGATGGATACTTTGTAGACGGAAACAACGACGTTTCTTGTCCACATCGAACAAGCAGCGGTCGGTAATCAATTTGAAGGGTCCCCCAGGACGGTACACGTTTTTATCGGAAAAGCCCGGAGCGCTGATGAAGTCAACTTTTTTGACCAGGGTGCGGGGCGTATGCTCCAGTCGAAATAGGATCACTCGTGGGACTAGGTAGTAGAGATAACCGGACCCGAACGATCCAGGGAAGCGCGCTTTAGGCTTTTTGTAATCACCGATCGAAACGAGGTTGATGTTGGCTTCACCGTCAATTTGTGCACCCGAGAGGAAGAAGGCGTCCATCCGTCCTTCTCCTGCTACATCAAAGATTTCTTTTGCGCCGTCTGTAAAGAAATTATTGTCCTCACTTCCTAGCAAGGATATTCGCATGGAGCCCTTACTCCGGGCTCTAGCAAGCAAGGATGCGGCACCGGGTATTGGAGAAGAAGCACCTACGGCGACATGCCGTAGTCCGTCCAGATTGTTAGCTATTGCGCTGATCAGGACTTCTTCAGGAAGGATATTGCGCATCCGACTATTCAGCTGCGACTTCGGCGGCCTTAAATATCACTTCTTGTAAATACTGCTGGAATCCTTCTTGCGTCTGCGCCATTTCTACATACCGTGCAAGATGCTCGTGATCGGAATTGTATCCACCAGGAATGCCAATTGGCCAGGCGCCACCCTCAGCCTCCGCTAAGGCGCTGACGTAGAGGCCTGGGATCGTTCCGGCTTTAAGTTTTTGGTCATCCATAAGATTGTAATCGACGATCTCTTCCGCTGTCACGAAAGTCTCGGCGGAGGCATGTGCCATCAACATTAGTTCGCGCCGTACCCCGATCCAGACGTTGCCAAACTTGTCCGCGAGAGGAGCGTGCATTAGGGTCACATCTGGTTTTAGAGCCGGTATAAAGACGATTGGATCGTTTTCACCGAAAGGGTTTTCTCCCATTTTCCAGTCTGCACGTTGTCGCAGAATATCGGAACCGATAAG
>CAJWOI010000337.1 GCA_913044255.1 uncultured Alphaproteobacteria bacterium | reverse complement strand
GGTTACTCGAATGAAGGCTGCCGGCGTTACCTTGTTTGGAAAAACCAATGTGCCTTTTATGTTAGCGGATTGGCAGAGCTTTAACGAAATTTATGGCACTACCAACAATCCATGGGACATCACCCGAACCCCGGGTGGTTCTTCCGGCGGCGCTGCAGCGGCACTAGCCGCCGGGATGACTGGTATTGAGGCCGGCAGTGACATCGGTGCGTCCATCCGCAATCCGGCGCACTATTCGGGCGTCTTTGGCCACAAGCCAACCATGGGAATATTGCCAATTACCGGTCACGCTTTACCAGGTAAAAATGTCCCAGCGGATATTTCGGTTATTGGACCCTTGGCTAGGGGCGCCAATGACCTGGAGGTAGCAACGCTTGCAATGGCGGGGGTCGATGGGCGTGACGCCAAAGGCTTGACTTTAAAGTTGCCGTCATCACGCAAAAAGCACCTGAAAGATTTCAAGATTGGTGTACTTTTGGAGGATGAGAACTGTGCGCAAGATAGCGATTTGACGGATCAACTGCAGGCTAAAATAGAACATCTAGCTCGACGAGGCGTACAAATTGATGACAAGGCTCGGCCGGTAGCCGATACAAAGCGTGCACATTTGATTTATTTGATGCTTCTACGTGCGGCTACAGCATCGCGTTTGAGCGATGATGTATTGGAAATGCACCGGAACAGGGCCATCGCTAGTGATCCGGATGACTTCAGTTATAAGGCTATCGTTGACCGGGCGGTTACCATGAGTCACACGGAATGGTTGGTCTGGAACGAGAGGCGCGAATTACTATGCCGTGAGTGGGCGGCATTCTTTGATAGCTATGACCTTTTACTTACGCCAATTGCCGCCTCTGCAGCATTTCCGCATAACCAAGCGGGTGATCGGGCAGACCGGACTATCCTGGTCAACAATACCCCGGAACCGGAAGTTGACCAGTTGTTTTGGGCGGGTTTGCCCAGTGCAGTGTTCTTGCCGGCGACTTGTGCGCCGGCTGGCTCAACCCGTTCCGGGTTGCCCTGCGGGCTGCAAATAATCGGATCGCACATGAGTGATCTTACTACCATTCATTTTGCCCGTCTGATGGAAGAAAGTATTGGCGGTTTTGTTGCGCCGGAAGGGTACGCCTAGTAACTAGGACTGCCTGTTCAGCCTTTGCTTATGGGAGAAATACGATTGAACTGTCCGGTCACCGCTACAAGGACAAGCTCGGCATATGGGAAGTTCTCAAGTATTGAGGCAGTCAGCTGGGCCGACGGGCTCGTATACACGCCGGCACACGCACCTGTAGGTTATCTGTTTCCAACTGCAAATTCTGCTATGCAATAAGAACTATGATATTTAGTTAGCTGCCAGTGGTTTATTACAGAGCGTTGCACGGCCTGCGAATAGTGCGCCACATATGGGATGCTGGAGTGTTGTCATTTCCCAGGCCCTCCGTTGGTTGCTTAAAGTGGCGGCCTATGACATCTATAAATTGATCCAGCTCAATTAATAATTTGTCATCAAAAGCGTAGAGGTCATTAACGCAAATCATGCGCCCCGACATGTACCATTTGTGATTTCTGGCACGCTCGTACTCGGCCGCTATGTATGGGGCAACCTGGAAATCCTCTCCAAACATTTTTGTATACATTTCGGGATAAGGATAACCAGCGGCTTCGTCAGCAAAGAATCGCATGCATTGGTGCATACGGATCGCCCAACTGACTTCCTCATCAACGTAGGGTTCAATCATTTGTGCTCCCCAATAACCGTGATCCGAGCGAATGAAACCGGCAACCGCAATATCGTGGAGCAGACAGCCGAGAACCATTTTTTCAGGAAGTCCATTTTTTTGTGCAAGGTTGGCACTCTGCAAAAGATGTTGCTGGTATGGCCAGGCTCGTGCAAAGCGAAATTTAAAGAAATCAACCAGGGTTGGTGCGTCGGGCATTGCAGGAAGACGTGGATCTTCGCCCATCAGGAGCATTTGCCCGGGCCCTAGTTTGAACCCGTCACCAAGCGTTTGTTCTCCATCGGACAGAAAGTAAAATAGCGATTTACCTACAACGCGATTTCCCAACTCTTCAATTTGTTGTCTTTCGAGTGCATCCGCTTGTTCTTCCATTGATGGCTGGTCAGACATCGGGATTCCTTTCCAATCAATTTACATTGTATCATCAAGGAGCCAGGTGTCGATCTGGAGGCAGGGTGCACACGGGTACATGATGTTCGCTGCCGTGGTTAACGGCACGATGTACACTAACTCAAAACGGTCTCGGGATGCGTACGCAACGGACTTGTGCGACCTGAGCGTCAAAGAATGACAGACACGGAGAGGAAATATGGTTGCTAACGAGGATAAGGCCCACCAGCCTGAGTCTGCGTTGATTGTCGGTGGGGGACCTGGCATCAGCGCGAGTTGTGCGCGGCTGTTCGCGCGCGAGGGGATGAGGGTTGCGGTCGCGGCGCGTGATCCGGACAAGCCGGTTCTAAAACAACTCGATGACACTAACGCGGTCGCACGTTATCGCTGCGATGCGGCCGATCCCGCATCCGTCAACGATCTATTCGGGTCGGTTGCGAGTGATCTCGGCGCGCTTAAGCTGGTGGTCCACAATATCGATGGACGCGTCGCTGATATTTTCCGTAAGGAGATCACTGAAGCTGATCCCGAACTCGCACTGCAAACCCTCAAGAACGGCGCCTTCAGTGCGTTCCTCGTCGCGCGTCAAGCGGCGACGCAGATGCTTGCCTGCGACCCGGACAAAAACGGCCTGCGGGGGACGATTATTTTTACCAATGCCAGTGCAGGCATGAAGGGTTATCCGAAAAGTGGTGCGTTCGCCATGGCATGCCATGCCAAGACCGGTCTCGCCCAAAGCTTAGCACGCGAACTTATGCCGCAAGGCATTCACGTTGCTCAGGTTCCCATCGATGCTGCGGTCGGCTGGCGGCAACAGGATGGCGCCCGTGCGCACCGCCTCGTCGGCCCCGATGTTAGCGACAACCTCGCCGATCCTGACCGCATCGCGGAGACCTATCTTCACCTCCACCGACAGCATCGTTCGACATGGGCGTTTGAAGTCGCCCTGCGCCCTTGGGTGGAGACCTGGTAGGTTAGCCCGGTAGGCGGTGGCTGGCGGCAGTAGGGGCGGAGTGATACAACTCCATAAACGAGACCAAAGTCACCCAAAGTTCACCTTTTAATTTGTTTTCTGGATCATGAGCAGGATCGGTGGCATGACGCTGTCAACCGACTCGACAGTGATTTTTAAGCGCGAGAGGTTGCGAGCTATTTCCCTTTGAATATCGGCTCCCGCTTTTCCAAAAATGCATTGACTCCCTCGGCGTGATCCTCGGTTTGGCTGCATCGAATATGCGTTTCCGCCTCCCTGTTCAAACTTGTGGCAAAATCCACGGTGGAGGCTTGTGCCACGTTGGCTTTCATATATCGGTAGCTGACCGAAGGGCCCGCAGCAATGCGCTCGGCGATTGTTATCGCCTCGTCCATCAGTTCATCGTGAGGGTAGACCCGGTTCACCATTCCGATCCGCATCGCTTCATCGGCTGAAATGATGTCAGGGAGAAAGAATAATTCCTTGGCTTTGGCCTCGCCCAACAATCTTGTCATTTGCCAGGTCGTACCGAAATCGCCGTCAT
>CAJWOI010000336.1 GCA_913044255.1 uncultured Alphaproteobacteria bacterium | reverse complement strand
TCGACCAGCCGCGCCAGCTCGGCCATCTGGTGGGCTAACAGGCGCGGTGGCCGCCCCGGCCGGGGCCTGGTCCGCACCCGCAACAAGGTGGTGAAGCAGGACGGCACCGTGGCCCTGATCTACACCCCCCTGCGCATGGTAAAATGCCGCGACGAAACCCTGCAGGGCTGAGGCGAAGCAACCAAGGGGCGGCAAAACCCATCGACGAGCTTCCGTTATCTGGCACCCGATACCATGCAATGGCTGATGGCTTATCTGAAAGCGGCTGGCCATGGCGAAGGCCCATTATTCCGCGCGGCAGGCTCTGGTGGGCGTTTATCGGAACGGCTTGCAGGGGAGACTGTCGCACGCATCTTCAAGGGTATGGCCAGGGCTGCTGGTATCGAGGCCACGGCGATCTCCGGCCACAGCACCCGCATAGGCAAGGCGCAGGACTGTGTGGCTGCCGGTATCAGCATAGGGGCGATCATGCGGGATGGTGGCTGGAAGAGCGAGGCCATGGTGGCGCGCTATACGGAGCATCTGCAGGTGAAACAGGGTGCATCAGCTATGCTGGCGGCTAAGCAGGCCAGGTTGTAGTCGTCCTCGCGGTCCCCCAGAGAAGTCCCGGGGGGGGGGAATCTGCAAAATTGTTTCAGAATCCGATGGCCTATGACATGATCTGATTATGCGCACTCCGAACGCTTTTCTTGCCGCCCTCACGGTCTTTCTAGGAGCAAGCGTTGCTACTAGGCTAGCCACAGATCAAGCAGTACAAAAATTGGCACAGGTTCCGCTTATTGAGGCTGAACCTGGACCAGTAAAGCGAAGGCCCCTCGATCCAGGCGGTCTTCCAATTCCGAACCAAGACATGCTGGTATTTGGACTTCTCGAAATCATACCCCCGCCACCCCGGAAAGTGACGTTAGCGCCACTGCCGGAGGAGCCAATCGAGTTGCCAACAAGATCAGCTTCAACAACTGAACTACCTATATCGACAAAAGGCCAAACGTCATGGGTCAGGGGTTTGAAGGTCAGTGAAACCCATGCTGAGTTCCGTCGCATACGACGAGCATTCTTGGCTAACTAACCACCCCATCCCGCCACCTGAGACCGACCAGGCCGCTGCCGCAGCAATCACAAACCGTTGCCTCAGGCGGAAGGTAGGTGCCCCGTTTCTTCGTCATAGATGCTTGTGTCCGGCAACTGGATAAACAAGTCCATGTCGACATCAAGGATTATCGGCACGACGGGTTCCGCTTCGTCACCCCACGGCCCAAGTATTTCGCATCGCATATGCGGGTCAACAGGTTCGCCCCGTGCATGCGCATGCACATAACTCGTGACTATGGGGTAATTAACATCTTGGTCAGCGTCGGACTTTGGTAGAACGTCATCTATAAAATCATCCGTAACCTGCCGATCGTAGTTACGCTGTAGCGCAATTTTTGCCGCCTTCAACAGCAGCGGATACGGAAGGAACACCAAGGCCCGTTCGATATCAGGTTCATCATCAACCATTAGCGGCTCCTTATAGGAGAACCCTATAGAAAACTCTCCCACAGGCTTACAATCGCGTCAGACCACAGCCGGTGGTAATGAGCTTAAGCAGGTCGGGCAGTACAACGTCGCTGCCGCACTCAGCAATCAATTTGGCCATAAAACGTTTTTCAGTTCGGCCAATTTTTGTTGTCGGTATTCACGGTTGCGGTTTTTCCCCAAGGCCGTTGGATGAGCAATGTAACCGTGGAAATTAACCCCTGCCGTTCTCATGGCATCACGCGCCGTAGCCGAAAAAACTGCGACACGATCAGGCGACCAATATTCGATTTCCCGCACCAAATGCTTTGTAATGCAATTTTGGGAAATCTGGTTCCGTTGACGCAGAATTTCACCCTTATTGTAGGCACTAAAGGATTGGGGCGTTGAGCATCGTACGTGATTGGTGAACACGCATTGATCGAGCACTTCACTCTCCGGGCAATCCAAAAGAAAGGAGGCCTCAGCCAGTAGTGGGTCAAGTGTAAGGCTAAAGGCGGTATTGCCCTCCAGTGTTGCCGCGGTGAACTGCCAGGCTGCATCAGCCAAGGCCTCACCTAACTTACCTCTGTATTGCCTATCTTCTCGCTCCTGGGGACTGCCAGGATTTGTAGCCACGATCATCAACTTTACATCACCAGGGGTGGCGCGAGACGTTGTCCCCCGCGGCAGGTAACGTAGGCTCAGATTTGGGTCTACATTCGAGTTTTGGACAAGCGGACACGCTTCACTACAGGTGACTACATCAGCGTAGTAGCCAGGTGCACTCGCTGTTAGTTTAGCGTTGTCTGCAATGCCGTCGCGTTGGAAAAAGCCAATCATTATTACCTCAATCTGTCCCATGGGCGTTGACGTCAGACACAATAGTTATATGCAATTTCGTCTCTGCCCGAGAAAGGCGAGTACGCTAGGTTCGCGATCTGCTTTCAATTACCGCGCAAGGGTCGGGGCTGCTGAACCTATCCGCCAATACCGAGCGTGGAGGCCGATGAATACGTCGCCATCCTTGGTTGCGTCTTTGGATACTTGCTTCGCCTTTCTGTTTGCTGTTTCCACGGTGTCCCCGGACTCTATTGCCTCAAATATCTTGTACCGGCCGGTAGGGTTTTCGGATCGGCTGCCGGGCAGAGCTTCGCGAATTGGCATCCCAGTCAACGTCAACACGGAGCGTGGATTAAACTCATTTTCTTTGCTGAATTTTTTGTGATCGCCTCGCTTGGGGTATTTCAGCCGTACTCCCTTCCATTCGTCTTGGGTAGAAATCGTAGATTTTCCCCAGTCTTGCATTTGAACCTCCATCAAAAAATAGATTAAATCTATCAAAAATTATACTGACAAGGATGTATATAGGATGATATGCTATTAATATCAACAAAAATAATCAAAATAGGATCTTGCGAATGCAAATCATTCTTGATGAGAATGACATCACTAATTTACCGGAGGATGTCAGAGCCGCTTTGCTGCAGCACCTGGCAACGCAACTCTCATCAAATGAGGGCGATAAATTTGCGGAAGAATCTTCCACTCAGACACTGCAGCCATTAGTCAAAGAAGAAGGGGGGGGAGAGAGGCCGCCATACACCTCGGCACGTAATTATTACAGAACAGGAGACTTACAGAACAAGGTTGATCTGGCCTCCATGCCCATGCGCGATAAGGTGGACTTAGATCCTAACCTTGAGGAATTTCAAGTTGAAGAAATCCCTAATGAGTTTGTCCGGCATGCTGACAGGCCCCTCCTTAAATTTGACCTCACATTCGCTTATGCCTTCTGTAATTTCGTTCGTTCATCCGATCAGTTCCAGTTTACAAAGCAGCATCAAACAACCAAAGTGCCACTCGAAGATGTCAGTGATTTAAGTGCCTGGGGTCCATTTGGTATTTTGACTGGGATGTTCGGTTTTGGCGGACACACCCTCTCTGGATCCAACAGCACTGTGACGCATTTGCTCCCCGCAAGAACACCTAACGACGTTCTGAAGAATATGAGGAGATTAGGGGCCCAAATTAACGAAGGGGAAAACGCGCGGGTACTGAGCCCTTACTTCAAGCGGATCACTAATCTTCTCAGAGCCTTTACAGGGATACCTGGTATCCACTGGTATAATATTGATAAGAATACGGGAGAATACAGGTTTGCCGAAGAA
>CAJWOI010000335.1 GCA_913044255.1 uncultured Alphaproteobacteria bacterium | reverse complement strand
AAAGAAGAGGCGCTGGCTATTTCAAAAACGAGCAACTCGGAGCATCAGTAGTCAGGGCGCCTTAACGCAACGCATATAACCCATTTTCCCGATGGGTCACCTAAAGTATTCATACTCCTGATTAGATCAAGAAAGGTGCAACGCTCTGCCACATTATCGTTAACATTATTAGGAGAATTCAATCATGGAAAATCCGAGTATTCCCATCAAGGTGGATCCGGACACGGGGATTTGGTCTACCAACGGTTTGCCCATGATCTACATGCCAAGGCATTTCTTTGTGAATGCCCACCTTGCTGCAGAATCCGCACTTACTGAAGAGATTTATGCGCGTCAGCTCTATACGGCCGGGCATAAATCAGCATGGGTCTGGTGTGAAAAAGAATCCAAGACACATCAGCTCACAGGAATTGACGTCTTTCACCACTATATTCGTAGCATCTCCCAGCGTGGCTGGGGTCAATTCGCCGTGGTGTCCCTTGACGAGAGCAACGGTGCGGCCGACATCCGTTTGATGCATTCAGTCTTCGTTGAACATTGTGGCACCAATGGTAGTCGAAATCTTTGTTACATGTACTCGGGTTGGTTTGCGGGATCCTTAGAGTGGGCGGGACAGGCCTCAAGCCAATGTTATTCTCTAGTTTCATACGAAGCATCTTGTGCTGGAAATGGCGCTGAACACTGCTTATTCAAAATTCGACCAAGGTAACCGGTGTCACGCGCCGATCAATCAAATCCCGTTCTTTTAGTATTATCTGTGGCAGCCAGGAGAATTATTGCTCCTTGCAGCATACGTCGAAACTGCAATCCATGAGGGTTAGATAGCGTTCCCAATGAATACCCCCCGAATTCAAGAATATGTCCGTTTTATTTTGAAGAACAAATGGTTTCTCGTGTTTGGTTTTATAATGGCCTTCACCTCAAGTTTTGGCCAAACATTCTTCATTGGGCTTTTCACTCCGAGCATCGAAGCTACTTTTGAACTCAATCACAGCCAGTGGGGATCAATCTTTATGGCGGGTACCTTGTTTTCGGCTGCAGCATTAACTTTCACCGGAAGCCAGATCGATCGTATGCCGTTAAGGCGGTATTCCTTACTGGTATGCGGATGTCTTGCAGCTGCCTGTCTCTTGACTGCAGTGGCACCCACCGCTCTGTTTTTAATACCCGCTATATTTCTACTACGCCATGCAGGCCAAGGGCTTGCGACCCATACTGCCTTAGCGGGAATGATAAAAAACTTTCGCGAAGACCGTGGGAAAGCGGTCGCAATCGCAACGCTAGGATTTCCTGCGGGACGAGCTGCCCTCCCTATTTTTACCGTGATGGCAATCGCAGCATTCGGCTGGCGTGAGACCTATGCCAGCTGCGGGATCATAATTCTTTTATTGATATTCCCCATTATCGCTACCCTTTTGAAAAATCACCCAAACACCGCACCTGTGCATGCCCTCAACAAATCGACGATTCCATCGACACACGTAAACTTTCGGGTTGAACCAACATTAATGCAAGTCCTGCATACACCGCATATCTATCTACTTGTACCTGGATTACTTGCCCCTTCCTTTTTTGATACTGCACTTAGCTTTCATTTACTTCCCATTGCAACGTTAAAGTCGTGGCCAGCGGAGTGGGTGACAACGGGATACGCAATCTATGGCGCCACCTCCGTCATCGGATCAGTATGGATTGGCACAATCATAGACAAACACGGATCGGTGCAGTTTTTGCCGTACTCCCTCGTTCCCTATATAGGCGGCCTATTGGTACTAACTTTTCTTCGAGATCCCGCATGGGCATGGTTATATCTCGGACTCTTTGGACTAGGATCCGGAATCAGAGTGACACTAATTCCCGTTGTACTCTCAGAGTTATACGGTACCCGACATATCGGGGCGATCCGTAGCTTCATCGCAACTATCGGCGTTTTTGCATCTGCGATAGGACCACCGATACTTGGACTGGGCCTAGATCTTCAAACGAGCATCGAAACCATGGCAACAATCGCCATAATATATTTTGTTTTAGCAATCTTACTAACAATACACGCAAACCGGCACCAAAGCCTATAGGTGCCGCAGCATGAATATCCAGATACCGAAACGTTCTGGCATGTAAATACCGCGTATCAGTAGCTTCCCGTGGACCACACAGTTACGCACGACATTCAAACGTCGACATGCCTAAGAAGGCATGGGTTCAAGGTCCGTTACGTCAAATCGATTCTTCACCAATGTGCCGGAGGACTGAGGCTCGAGATCTGCCATGTCAATGCTATCCTCGCCAAAATTGGTAGTTTCTCCCGTGGTACGGAACGTCTCCCACGTCACACCCTGAGGATCAGATATCCAGACTTTCTGGCCTGTCGCATAACAACAGGACGCATTTTCCTGTCTAATCATTGGACGTCCAACATGAGCCAATCTTTCAGCAGCCTCATTGAGCTCTACTTCGTCTTCGCACTGGATACCAAGATGATCGATTCCAGGGGTACCGCAACGAGTCGAAATTGCGAAATTAAGACTCGGGTCATCTAACAACCACTTAGCATAATCTTCTTCTCTCACATCCGGAGATGCGCCAAATAGGCCGCTATAAAAGTCCACAGAAGAAGAAATATCTGTTACACCGACGTGAACGTGCAGTCGATTCATTGCAAATACTCCATTGATTAGAATTGTATTCGGTTACGGACTACATTCCTAGAGTTGGCCACTTCCACAATATCTTCAAGTAACAACGCGTCGCCATGGAAACAGTTAGCATTAACGCTACGAAATCGCGGCACCTCGAAATCGATTTACCGCCGTAACGCCATCAAAAGACTCAGGGAATACTAACGGCAACACTTCTGAGACTATCTTCACATTTGCAAATACTGGTCCGGTAGAATCATATATCAGGTCCCTCAGCACATTGAACTCCGATTCTTTTGTTATGGTACGAGTCGCTACGATACCACACCCACGAGCAACTGCCTCAAGATCCGTTGGACCAGCGGTGGCTGTTGGCTGGCTTCCTGTCTCCACATAGGATTCATTATCTAATGCCACAATAACTAAATTAGACGGTGACTGGTTGGCTATCGTCGCTAACACTCCAAGGCCCATCAACAACTCCCCATCCCCGGTAAAAAGCAAGATGCGTTTTTCGGGTTGAGCGAGTGCAAGGCCCAAGGCGAACGGACCAGCCTGCCCCATAGCACCAATGAATCTAAAATTACGATCATCCTCACCGGCAGATGTAACATCCCAAGTGGAAGAACCAAGACCTGACACCACCAATAAATTGTTGGGTCTGTTTTTCAGTAACCTTTTGACTAGAGGACGTCGATGAAGCATGAGCTCAACCTTCTTTAAATTGTTTCGCACCGATCATTTTTTGCGAGAGCAAAACCGCCGAGGACTGACGTGTATTGAAAGAAAAATTAGCAGCCGCATCCACGGTTACACCTGCTTCTTGTCTATAGTCGGCTCGAAAAACACGAACGTCCATTGCCTCCAGCACTTTTGGAGTTGCCTGACCCATGGGGACCTGCCATGGAATAAATTCACCCCACTCGCCGCGCATAGAGACGATAGTTAAAAATGGTATCCGGCAAATATTGGGCAACGCAAGCGCGTTGATACAATTGCCGACACCACTTGATTGCATAAGCAACACCCCTTTA
>CAJWOI010000334.1 GCA_913044255.1 uncultured Alphaproteobacteria bacterium | reverse complement strand
GTGTGGAAGTGGCGGATGCGGATGCGGCGGTGGCGGTGGCGGTGGATGCGGCGGTGGTGGATGCGGTGGCGGTGGCGGTGGATGCGCCTGTGGTGGACACTAAAACTAAAAGACCTAGATGTTTGTTAATAAAGGGGCGGTTTCAACCGCCCCTTTTTCGTTAAAACTAAAACTGAATGCTGCTGCAATTTTTATCTTTACTCATATCTGACCCAGTCGCGGCTATTGTCCAAATTCTCGTTTTTTTGGCAGCCATCATAGCTGCTGTAACAATTCATGAGTTTTCTCATGCCTTTATATCCTATTCGCTGGGAGACCCAACCGCACGACGCCTCGGAAGACTTACATTGAACCCTTTGGCTCATTTGGATCCGATAGGATCTGTTCTTTTCTTGATAGCCGGTTTTGGATGGGGAAAACCTGTCCCAGTAAATCCATATTCCTTTCGCAAGACTGAGCCAAGATTAGGTATGTCCCTGGTATCAATTGCAGGACCTCTATCCAATATCACGACGGCATTTGTAGCAGCATTGATAGTCAAGATTCTAATAAGCCAAATAGCTCAAGGAATTCTTATACCGACTCGTCTTCTCCTGATTTTCGTGAACATAAGTATATTGCTGGCAGTCTTTAACTTTGTCCCAATACCACCACTTGACGGATTCAAAGTTGCGGTAGGGCTATTGCCAAGGAAATTGGCAATGCACTACTCAAAACTGGAGCAATTCGGACCAATGCCATTATTTGCCTTACTCGTAGCCGAATTGGCCATACCTGGGATTAATATATTCAGCAACATAATCGGGAAACCGGCTGCAGCGATCATAAGGGCGTTTCTTCAGTAATGGCCACGTTCATGTATGATTTTGGCCACATTCACTGATTATTAGAATGATTATTTACAATTTATCAGAATAAAAAAGGGAGGCGCATTTTGGAGAGAATTACTGTCTTAGGAATGGGTCCTGTTGGTGCTTCTATTGGCCTAGCACTCAAAAGTGTGGGACTTAAGAATACGGAGGTTGTGGGGCATTCCGATCACGGAAAAACATCTTCCCTTTTAAAACAAATTGGGGCTTTTGACAAAATTGAGTCTAGTGTTAGAGAAGCACTCTCAAGCGCACAGCTTGTAGTCATCGACGGACCCGTCGCAGAAACACGTGATCTAATACAGATAGTTGCCGATCACGTAGAAAGTGGGGCAGTCGTGACCGACACCGGAACGTCTAAAGTACGTACCGCTGCATGGGCAAAAGAATTTTTGCCAAGTAATGTCGGATATGTAGGCGGAAGGCCTATCGTAAAAAAAGCGTTTGAAGGAATAGCATCTTCTAACGCGGATGTATTTCGGGGTGTTCAATATTGCGTCATGCCAACTGAATCAGCAGACGAACAAGCTATAAAAACTGTGGTAGGGATGGTAGAAGCCATAGGAGCTAAACCGTATTTTTTAGATCCTGCAGAGCATGACAGTTATTCCTCTGCAATGGACATACTCCCCACTGTAATCTCCGCTGCGTTCGTTAATGCTACAACTAGCAGCGATTCATGGAGGGAAATGTACAAAACGGCAGGAATACCATTTGACGGCCAATCCCAGCTGTCATCAGACGATCCAATAGATGCCGAAACTCAATGTCTAACCGTGTCGGAGCCCCTAGTACATTGGATAGATCAGATGATTTTGTCCTTACACAAAATCAGGACACAATTAAGTGAGGACAGTGACGACTTAGTTGAGTCCTTCATAACCGCTTGGGAACAAAGAGCGCGGTGGGAGACAGGCGTTATTGGGAAAGAGACGACCGGACCTAGTCTTCCGTCATCGGGAGAATCAATGGCTTCAGCGCTTCTCGGAGACAAACTTGCGAGGAGGCTGACAAATTTGGGAGAGAGCGGGAACCGAGAATCATGGCAGTACCCAAGAACCAGATAGGCGAAAACAAATATGTACAAGAAAGTTACATCTCCTTCCCGACTAGAAGGAATAGTCGTTCCCCCTGGTGATAAATCAATTTCCCATAGGGCTGCCTTGCTCAATTGCATTGCATCAGGTAAAGCTCACGTCTCAAATTTTTGTGTAGGTGACGATCGGTCGTCAATGTTGGGATGTTTAATAGGCCTAGGCGCACATATTTCTAAGCATAATGAATGCAATATTTCCGGATCAGAGGAGTGTTTTGAAATCGAGGGGAGCGGTCTTGAGGGGTTAACCGAACCAAAAGATATTTTATATGCCGGCAACAGTGGCACAACAATGCGACTGATATCTGGTCTCTTAGCTGGGCAAGATTTTTTTAGTGTAATCACAGGGGATGGATCGCTAAGAAATAGACCTATGAAGCGAATCACTACTCCACTAACTCAAATGGGAGCGAAAATAGAGGGCAGAGAGGGTGGGGCACTTGCACCTCTTTCGTTTAGAGGGGGCGAACTTGCGGGTATTGAATACACCATGCCCGTTGCAAGTGCCCAATTGAAATCTTGCTTACTTATAGCCGGATTGTTTGCAACTGGAAAAACGATTGTGATCCAACCTGCCGAGTCAAGAGATCATACTGAAAGAATGCTCTCATCCATGGGAGGGAATATTGAAAATGAAGGACTAACGATCAATATTCAAAGAAGCGAATTAAGATCGGTAGATGTTCGAGTTCCCTCCGATACGAGCGGATCTGCCTTCTGGCTGGTTGCTGGTTGCTGTCATCCCAACGCCTCGATACGCCTCAAAAATGTGGGTATGAACCCTACAAGAATTGGAATGCTGGAAGTGCTTGAATCCATGGAAGCCAATATATCCATAGAAAACGAACGAATGGAAGGCGGGGAACCAGTTGCTGATATTGTGGCATCTACCAGTAGTTTGAGAGCTACTGAGATTCACGGCGACGTGATTCCCAGAGTTGTTGACGAGTTACCGGTTTTATCGCTAGCTGCATGCTTTGCTAAAGGTACAACCATAATTAGGGATGCTGAGGAATTAAGGGTGAAGGAGTCCGACAGGATATCAGCAACGGTCGATAGTCTTAGCAGACTAGGTGCAACCATTGAGGAAACACCTGATGGCATGAAAATCTCAGGTGGTACAAGCCTTGCTGGTGCTGAGGTGAAAAGTCATGGAGACCATCGTATTGCAATGACAAATGCGATTGCCGGCCTCGTAGCCGAAGGTGAAACTACAATAGAAGATTCTGAAGCTGCCAGCGTCTCCTACCCATCGTTCTGGAACACAATCGAAGAATTGAGGGGTTAGAAAAAATCGTGCCCAAGCAAAGTGTCTCGGGTCAACCAATAATACTAGTCCTCTCGGGCCCCTCGGGTGTTGGCAAAGACGCTGTATTGCTACGGATGCGAGAATTGCATAAAGATTTTCACTTCGTTGTGACTGCTACCACGCGAATGAAGCGTCAAGGAGAAACGGAAGGAAAAGACTACATATTTCTTACCAGGCGCTCATTTGAGAAAATTGTGGAGTCAGGAGGGTTTCTTGAATGGGCTGAGGTTTATGGAAATTTATACGGCGTACAAAAGGAGCAGGTAACTAAGGCCTTATCTAGTGGTTTGAACGTTGTTATAAAAATCGACGTACAGGGTGCCCATACATTAAAGCTTCTTGCACCTAAGGCTCTTTTCCTCTTCCTTGCACCTCCCTCTATGGAAAGCCTATCCAGTAGG
>CAJWOI010000333.1 GCA_913044255.1 uncultured Alphaproteobacteria bacterium | reverse complement strand
CTGGCGGTGAGCGGTCGGTTAGTTGGTGAGCAAGATGTTGCGGCGGTATTGGGGGGCATGCGAATAAACGGCACTGTTACCAGGGATGCCGATGAATTGACGGTGTGGTTATACGACGTGAGCCATTGTCTGCAGGTCCATGATTTTTTCTCTGAGAGTAATGCCGTTGTGGCTTCCGCAGGAGATTTAACTGCACCGATGCCGGGTCGAGTCACTCGGATATTGGTGGAAGAGGGAGCAGATGTGAGGCGTGGCGCCGTGCTGTTAGTGCTTGAAGCGATGAAAATGGAACACAATATAATCGCCCCTAGCAATGGGCGGGTTGAGCGGCTTAAATTTTTGGTCGGAGATTGGGTTGATGAAGGCATAGCGTTACTAGATTTCTCAACGGTGGTATGAGTTTTAGGCTATTAGAAAAATTGTTTTTGATTTTGGTGTCTAGGTAGTAATGGCCGTTCATATTTTAAAAATGGCTGTCGGCATAGAAAGTGTCGAACATTTATGTCAGGTCCAAGCGAATCGACTACGACGTTTAACTGAATCCGGAGACCCACAGAAACTATATCATTGGACTCGCAATACTCCGCGCCGAGCGGAGGAAATAACAGATGGCGGATCAATTTACTGGATTATCAAAGGCTACATCCGTGCTCGGCAACTTATCCTTTCGATTGATCGAAGCCATGATGCTGCGGTGGTAAAAAAATGCGGTTTTGTGTTGGATCCTGTGGTGGTCTCTACAAATCTGCACACTGCACGACCCATGCAGGGCTGGCGCTATCTTGAGGCACGCGCGGCGCCACTCGATAAGCATCTCAGAGCTCCGGAACTGGAAGACATGCCGGAGGAAATGGCACGAGAACTGCAAGATTTGGGTTTGCTCTAGTCGTTTTTGGGAACGCCTAGTGGGTTAAAATCTACATGTTTCATGCTGGTTAGAGACGTGCGTGGCACGTGGCTGCATGCGGTTGTATTTTAAATTGCTTCCTTGCGGTGCCCCGTAGCTAGAGGTACTAAATGTATTAGACGTGCTTAGGGAGAAAGAAATGACGAACAGAAAGTCTTTGGTTGCGGCTGGAATGTTTCTTGTCGCACTCGCAACGGGTGGTTCACTGCACGCGATGGAGTCGAAACCTGTTCTGACATTAGAGATGGCAAAAAAAATAGCGGACGCCTGTGAAGCTCTTCAGAATACGCAAGGTTTTCGGCCTGTGATTATCGCAATCCACGATGATGGCGGAAATGTAAAGTTATTCCGACGCCAGGAAAACGCATTTTTGGGCAGCATTTTGGTCGCAACGATGAAAGCCACTACTTCATCAAGTTTTCCTTTTCCGTCTCGGCTCTTGGGTGAGTTAGCCTATGGTAAGGATGGTGCTCCTGGACGTGTGCCTGGTATAGCAGAATTGTCTGGTCACGCGGCCTTTCCGGGAGGGCTTCCAATAATCACTAAAGGGGGGGCACATATCGGCAGTATTGGGGTTAGCGGTGCGAGCGGAGACGAGGATGAGCAGTGCGCTCAGGCAGGTCTCGATGCAATCTCAGATATGCTTTAGGGACCTAGTCGGAATTGAATAAAGTGTGATCGCCAGTGTTGCGACTGGGGTTTTTCTGTTGCCCGAGTCTCCTACTAAGCTGTAGCCTTGGTCAGATAGTACCCAGTTTAATTGTCGCGGACCTCCCGCGTATGTTTTGTGGTGTTGATTGGCTCAAGTATCGTGTCGAGCGCTGCAATTTGGTCCATTTGATTACAGTAGGGTCGTTCCGCCGTCGACCATTAGAGTTTGGCCTGTGACAAACCGACTAGCATCACTTGCAAGATACAGGACTTGGCCTACCACATCGCTAGGTTCTAGAGTTCGGCGAAGTGATTGAGTGGCTCGAATTACTTCGGTTGCGTGCTCAAATTTATCTCCAAAAAATTCTCGCGTCCCTTCCGTTGCGACTGCGCTCGGAGCAATAGCGTTGACGCGGATCCAATGTCGTCCAAGTTCCCGCGCAAGACCACGCGTGATTCCTATAACAGCCGCCTTAGAGGCGGTGTAATGAAGGGCGAACGGTAGACCGTAGGTTGCCGCTAACGAGCTCATATTAATGATAGTGCCCCCACCACTTTTACGCATGGCCGGCACCACCGCACGGCAAGCATTCCACACCCCTTTGACATTGACTCTCATGCAGTCATCCCACTCCTCCTCTGTCAGTTGATCAAAGGGAGCACTAGTAAGGTTTGCGTACAAAGCAGCGTTGTTCACGAGGATGTCGATTCGACCAAAGTCTCTCGTGACTTTCTGGGTCATGTCCTGCAGGCTTTTATGATCGGCCACATCCGTTTGATAGAAAATGGCTCTATTATCGTCTTGTTCAATTTTTCCTATCGTTTCAGAACAATTATTTCGGTCAATAGCAACCACTACTGCGCCAGCGCTAGCTAACTCACGCGAAAACATTTGGCCAAGACCACGCGCCGCGCCTGTAACAATTGCGATTTTTCCTTCAAGCATACTGGTCATGATGTGTTCCTGCTGTGTGAGGGACTGAGGTATGGGTACGAGGGCCGTGCCGTCGGATACAACTTTAGAATGGTGATTGGTTTCGGGCAAACTCAGGAGCAATTTATTAGACTTGTCACCGATTTTGTCTGTCAGCCAGACGACATTATGCTCACAGGGAACAAGCGGTAACATTTGTTATTCCGGAAGATCAAAATATTGGAGATCTAATCACGCTAATATTTCAGTGTATTAGCGTTAATGTTTCGGGATTTCGTTCCTCTCCTGTACAGGCATATTGCAAAATACAATCGCATGTATAGCTAGCGTTGCCGGCCTAAAATCCAATATCAAGTACCGTTGCGCACGCCAATCTGGCGCGTGCAACGCGATCAGTCCAACCACGTTATGGAAAGGGCAAAACCATGTGGACAACTCCTGTCGTACGTGAGATCGCTGTTGGCCTAGAGATCAACTGCTACGCTTGCGCCGATCTCTAAGCTTGATCAGTGATTGATCAATAATTGGTCACTCGCCGGCAGTTCGTGCTAGTGGTTTTCTGGAGGTATTTCCATGAGAATCAGGGTTTTGGGCGCGGCTGCTGGCGGTGGCTATCCACAGTGGAACTGTAATCATCCCAATAGTCGACGTGCTCGTAGCGGAGATCCCGGTGCGCGCCAACGCACTCAATCGTCGATAGCAGTCAGTGTTAACGGCGAGCATTGGTTTCTTTTCAATGCCTCGCCCGATTTACGGAAACAAATTAACGACAACGACGTACTGCACCCGAGCCAGGGGCTTCGCCACAGCCCTATACAGGGCGCGGTGTTAACTAATGCCGACGTTGATCATATCGCTGGCTTGTTGAATTTGCGTGAATCTCAACCGCTCCGCTTATATGGAACTCGTAAAATACTCGACGTTTTAGAGGCAAATATTATTTTCAACGTGCTTAACCCAAAATTTGTTGTACGAGAATCTTTTGTTCTCGATGAGCCAGTAGAACTGAATCTTGCGAACGGGGAACCGAGTGGCATCGTGGTGGTGCCGTTTGCGGTTCCGGGGAAGGTGGCACTATGGTTGGAGGATGAAAGGAAGGGTGTTTCGTTGGCCGCTGTTGGCGAGGATACGATAGCATTAGAGGTGCGAAATTCCGACGGAGATGTCCAATTTTTCTACGTTCCT
>CAJWOI010000332.1 GCA_913044255.1 uncultured Alphaproteobacteria bacterium | reverse complement strand
ATTGACGGCTTTTGCAAAATCTTGCCCTTAGAAAGGAGCACTTTGACACTTGGTGCTGGGGCGTTTCGATCCGTTATTAGGTAGTAGACGTCGGATTGTGTCTGCTTGTTGATGTTAAAGCCGCTCTTTGAAATGGCTGAAAATGATATGGGAGGGGTGAAGCGCCGCTTAAATTCATGATTATTAAAGTCGCGATTATAGACTTTTCGCTCCCCCATATGAATCGCTTGCCAAGCAATCAATATAGGAATATCGCAAAAGTCTCTTTTGATCGCCTTAAAGTTCTCGACAAAAAGTGGGATTACAAATTTCTTATATAAGGCTTGGCCAAGGTCACGCGCGTCTTCTTGTTCAATGCCTAAATCTGACAAGCACTCATTGAAAGAATTTTTTCTATAGGTTTCATAATAAAATTTCCGCTTCATATAGCGAGCTAACCCATATTCATACATTAGATGGGGAAACCAATTACCAATATTTTTGACCCAGTTGGGTGCTATATGATTGGCGTTCAGGTTGTAGCCCAAATATGGTGCACATAGGGCCTTAAGCCCCGTCCTATCCCGCCCCCCGGCGTATTGATAAATATCGTTTGCACCCACATAAGCAAGGAGTAAGTCTGGTTTCAGGCGGTGGCCATGCGTCCGTAGAACGGTTGCAATCGTTTTTGCTTCCGTGCCCGCAAGTGCCAGATTAATCACTCTAATTTCGAAACCATCCTTTTCAAAATAAGCACGCAAACGCCTTTCCAGTTGTGAGTAGAACATGTTTGCATTTGAGCTGCCTCCATGTCCTTGCGCGCCACTTCCACCTACTAGAATAACCCTAAATTCTTTACGTTTTTTCTTAGGATAATTGTCTATTGGAAACGGCGTAAAAAAACCATATTTGTTAGTTTTGATGTTGTATTGATCTTTATCCCCTCTGTGCCAGGATGTCTCCCATGGAGCAGGGCCGACGTAATTCAGATTTGGAACCATGCCGGAAATGTTTTCCGAAACTAACGAAATAAAAGGTTTATGAGTAATAGGAAGTGGTTTAGTGGGAAATTTCCACAAAAATAACTCTGCATCTTCATTTGAATATTGTTTATAGCCCTCAAATAATAAAAGAGCGATTACCGGGCAAATTATTAAATAAAAAATACCCAGTGAAAAATAATAAGACAATTTTTTTAAAATTTTGACCATTTATTAAAACCCAGCCTATAAATATAAACATAATCATGGATATCTAGCGAGCCACCACCTTAACCCAGAACATAGTTAATCGCACTGGTGGGGAAGCTTACACCATGTTTTTTTCGGGAAAATCTCTCTCCCTGAGCCGTTGCTGTTTTTCTCCGTCGGAAGTTAGAGTTACAGCACAGTCATGATAAAGTATGAAAATTACCAGGGTCTTTATTGCATTAAAAAATTGTGTAGATGAACGGGGCTATCGCAGAACCTTCGAAAAACACTACTAGAAACCCAAAAACTGCCAACACAATCATGATGGGCAATAACCAGAGTTTTTTCCTAATTTTCAAAAAGTGATAGAATTCGATTATCGTCGAGAGCATTTAGGCACCATAATTAAAAATGTTCTAATGTTGGTTCCGCATCCTCGTCGCGGAAATAGTTCTATCTCCCAACAAGTCCTAGCACTTATATTTATTTTTTTTAACACAGTAAATTCTTTACCTAACATTTTCATGAAAATTTCAGTTGGCATCACGGCAACATAGAAAACCAGCCGCATTATCACCGGCGCAACAATTTCGCCAAGGAAAATACCAAGCCGAAACCACAGTCTATTTTGTACTTTGTAGAGCGCTGGATAGATAAACGCTGATAAAAAAATCGAAACTACTAATGCCCAGGTTCTATGTTCATCGCCTGCCGATGATCGTACAGGTGGTCTCTGCTCCAAATGGCTTCGGCCAGAACGTTAAACCGCGCCAATCTCTAATACACTCCTAGACCACTCAATGGGGACAGGCCAGCCGAGACGCGCGACTACGACCTCTAATGACCCATTCTTGCCGTTGTCTGTGCACGACATCATTCAGTTTTCCTGCTACTTCGTGGATTGTTCCGCTGCAAATTTCCGAATGAACTCACGGTAACTAAGAGGCTGTCTCCCCAAAACCGCACCTAGCGTGAAGGCGTTGGCATATTTGTAGCCGTGCTTGTCGTAGTGATCGCACATGTGCATGTAGTTCTCGATGGCGTAGTCCGTCCAACCGCGTTCGGTGGCCCACACCCGCCAATCGTTAATATCACGTTTGATAGCCAAGACCGGTTTACCAATTTCTTCGGAAACTATTTCAGCCATTTCGGCATGTGACAGAGGACCATCACCAGCGAGTTGGTAGGTTGCCCCCTGTAGGCAGGAATCAGTCATGATCTTCGCCATTGCTTCTCCGAGATCATCTGTATCAATGACGCTCATCTTACTGCCGGTCGAATAGGGGCGACGATACTCACCGGTTGCCATGATCACAGGCCACTCGACGCGCAAGTTCTGCATGAACATGGACGGTTGAACGACTGTCGCGCGCAAGTCCGATTCCACAAGGTGTTCTTCCAGCAAAAGCTTTTGCCAGTGATGTCCCAAGCCCTGGAGTTGCGGTTGGAACGCGGAACAGAACAGGAAGTGGTCAACGCCGGCGTCCCGCGCAGCATCGACGGTCGCTTTACCCACCTTGAACTCGTCCTCGACGAAGCGCGCGGGAATATAACAAACCGCATCAACACCACGCATGGCCCGCTCGATCTCGCCATCATCACGATAGCTGCCGACAACCACCTCTCCAACACCTAGCGCGCGCAACCTTTCGGCCGACGCTTCGCTCGATGACAGGGCGCGCAAATCCTGACCTAGTTGTACTAGATGCCGAACGGTGGGAATGCCGACTGCGCCAGACGCTCCAACTATCAATTGCATCGAACAATATTCCTCTGTTTGCAGACTTACTGTGTGAACTCATACCCCGGTCGAACGAGTGTTGGTAGTGCCCGAATTTGGATATGGTCGCCCGGGTTCACGCCGAGAACCGCACACGCGAATTCATCGAGGCCTATCGCGTCCGATGGCTGCCCGTTCTCGACACGAATCCAGGCCCGCAGAGGTGTCGGGTGCTTGCCCGCCGCCTCGACCAGTTGGCCGTCGGTCAAGGATAAATCCGCGGCGAGATCGGGGTGAAGTCGGAGAATTCGATGACGCCCCCTGATCCCGTCATAAGCATCCCGCTCATCCGCTCGGACGAGAATCTGCGGCGCTGCTGTCTCCCGTTTTTTCCGTAGTTTCCTTGTTGCTTGATCATCAAGAACAAGTTCGTCGGACAGAATCACACCGTAGTCGTCTCGTGCACCCTGGACTGAAATGTAGCCAGCTCTGACGTCATTTAGCACCAAGCCAACGTCGCGCGACAGCGGATCTCCGTAGCCGCCACCGCCCGCCGACTGCATGACCACCACATCACCACGACGAATCTTTTTACCCGTCGCCTTTCCGGGAATGTCAAGCGCGGTCAGCTTGCCGTCTCTCTCGACTGAGATACCGACAGGCGCGCCATGCCCGCCACCGAGTACGCCGAACGGCGGTACGACTGCCCGGTCGCTCAACACCGAGTATGTCGCTTCCCGTTCCAGCAGCCTGATCTCACGCTGCATGCCTAACCCACCGCGGTGCGCGCCCGAGCCT
>CAJWOI010000331.1 GCA_913044255.1 uncultured Alphaproteobacteria bacterium | reverse complement strand
CGTCTGCGACACGGCCTCATACGTTAGCGTTCCGGAACGTGAAACAATGCCTATCCTTCCAGAAGCGTGAATGTGTCCGGGCATAATACCAATCTTGCATTGCTCCGGTGTGATGATACCAGGGCAATTTGGACCAATCAGTCTCGTACCAGAGCAAAATAACACCCGTTTGACACGTATCATGTCGGCTACAGGAATGCCTTCGGTAATGCAGACTACCAGCTCGATTCTCGCGTCAATTGCTTCGAAAATTGCGTCCGCAGCGTGAGCAGGTGGAACGTATATAACCGTGACATTTGCACCGGTTTTTACCACCGCTTCATGCACAGTATTGAAGATTGGCAAGTCGAGATGCGTCCCACCCCCTTTACCAGGTGTCACGCCCCCAACCATTTTAGTGCCATACGCTATTGCTTGCTCACAATGAAATGTCCCCTGGCGACCCGTAAAGCCCTGACAAATTACCCTGGTTGAAGAATTAATAAGCACGGCCATTAGTGGTCTCTCCGGACTGCGGTTACTATTTTTTTTGCTGCGTCAGCAAAATGATCCGCCGTCGCCAGCGACAGATTGGATTTAGCAAGTATTGCCCTGCCTAGTTCCACGTTAGTGCCTTCCAATCTAACCACCAGAGGAATGCGCACATTAACTTCACGTGCTGCTTCGACAATGCCCTCTGCGATAACATCGCAACGCATTATCCCACCAAAAATATTTACCAGCACGCCTTCAACATCAGGATCCGAAAGAATGATTTTAAAAGCCTCAGTAACCCTGTCCCTGGTAGCACCTCCTCCAACATCCAGAAAGTTGGCCGGCTTGCCACCGTTGAGGTTGATAATATCCATCGTCGCCATGGCCAGGCCAGCACCATTGACCATACAACCGATGTTACCGTCTAGCTTAATGTAACTCAGGCCAAAGCTCTGGGCTCTTCGCTCACGAGGGTCTTCTTCGTTTTCATCACGTAATTCGATGAGGTCAGGATGACGGAATAGAGCATTGTCATCGAAAGCCATTTTTGCATCCAAAGCCAGTACTTTTTCATCTTTTGTAACAACCAGTGGGTTGATCTCAATCAGATTTGATTCAGTTGCAGTGAATGCATCGTATACCCCACGGATTGTTTTAATCGCTTCCGTAGCCATATTCCCTTGCAAACCTAGCCCAAATGCTAAATTGCGAGCGTGATGCGCTAACATTCCCGTTGAAGGGTCTATAGGGGCACGAAGGATTTTTTCAGGAGTAGTAGCGGCAATCTCCTCGATATCCATCCCACCTTCTGCCGCACCCACAAATGCCAAACGACCATTGGCACGATCAAGCAGCAGGCCAAGATACAGCTCGCGGTTGATTTCACACCCCTCTTCTATGTAGACACATCGAACCTCTTGGCCTTCAGCCCCTGTCTGAGGAGTTACCAACTTCATCCCTATCATGTCCCCTGCAACTGCGACGACCTCCTGAGCAGTCCCACAAACCTTGATACCACCGCCCTTGCCTCGGCCCCCAGCATGGATTTGCGCCTTAACCACCCACGAGTAGCCGCCAAGCTTTTGGACTGCCGCCCTTGCCTCTTTTACAGTACGGGCAACACGGCCGTCAGGAACAGCCACGCCAAATTTTTTCAAAATAGCTTTTGCCTGGTATTCGTGAATTTTCATCTCGCCTCCCGCCCAACCGTCCTCTTTATATGACCACTACTTCTTATTGGATCGGGTCTTACGTATTTTCTTTACCGAGGCGACCAGACCACGCACCGAAGTTACTGATTTTTGGAATTGGGCCCTCTCGCTTTTGTTAAGTGTAATCTCCACAATCCGTTCAACCCCTTTTGCCCCAATCACAACAGGCACACCAACATAGAGACCTCGCACACCATATTGTCCATTAAGATAGGCAGCACAAGGCAGTACACGCTTCTTGTCCTTGAGGTATGATTCGGCCATCTCAATGGCCGCTGTGGCCGGGGCGTAAAAGGCCGAACCGGTCTTCAAAAGGCTTACTATCTCAGCACCACCATCGCGAGTCCTCTGGATAATTTGGTCCAGCCGGGACTTGGATATCCACCCCATTTTCACCAGATCGGGCAACGGAATACCGGACACAGTCGAGTAACGCGCCAAGGGCAACATGTTGTCCCCGTGTCCACCCAGTACAAATGCTGTCACATCCCTCACCGAGACACCCATCTCTTCCGCCAGAAAAAAACGAAATCTGGCCGAGTCGAGGATTCCTGCCATGCCCACAACTTTATTATGAGCCAACCCACTGGCCTCGCGCAGCGCCCAGACCATAGCATCCAGCGGGTTAGTAATGCATATCACGAAAGCCTTGGGGCAGTTGGCTTTGATCCCAGCACCGACCGCTTCCATGACCCTGGTATTTACCCCGATGAGATCATCACGGCTCATACCGGGTTTGCGTGGTATCCCTGCAGTGACTACTACTAAATCCGCTCCGCGAATTGCGCGATAACTATTTGCGCCCAGTACTTTTGCATCAAAACCTTCAACCGGAGAAGCTTCGACAATGTCAAGGGCCTTTCCCTGCGGTACTCCTTTGACAATATCAAACAACACCACATCTCCAAGTTCCTTGAGGCCAGCAAGATGCGCCAGTGTGCCACCAATGCTGCCAGCACCTATGAGTGCAATTTTATTACGAGTCATGTTTTACCCTCCCAAGGGCGTACAGTAGCTGGTTCTTGTTGAGCGAGCGAATTCTTGGGATCCGGTGAGTTTCACAAATATGTCTCACTACGCTGTATGGGGGCGAGATAAGTAAGTTGCGGTTTGCATTTCACTAAGTCGTGACACAGTCCTATTGAACTCAAACGCGTCATTACCGGGGGGACATAAAGCTTTGGGGTCTGCTGCGGCGCTGCACACTAACTTTACATTGTGCTCGTAAAGAATCTCTATCAAGATTGCAAAACGCCTAGCTTTGTTGCGCTGTTCTAGAGTCATTACAGGAATGTCCGACAATAATAGGGTATGATATCGGGCCGCAATTTCTAGGTAATCTGCCGCCCCTAGAGAACGCCCACATAGTTCTTCAAAAGTAAACCATACTAGACCCTGATTCACTCTAGGTATTTTGAGCGACCGACCATCCACTAAAAGCGTTTCAGAGATAATATCGACATTGCCCACTAACGCATGAAAAATATCGTGCATTTTGAAGTCAGTTTGACCTTCGTGGGACGTGAAATACACTTGCTTCTGTTTTAAGCTGCGCAATCGATAATCAAACTGCGAATCCAATTTAATAACGTCGATACGGTCTTTGATTAGAGCGATGAAAGGCAAAAACAATTCTCTCTGCAATCCATTCAGATAAAGATCGTCCGGAGACCAATTTGAAGTCATCACGACTACAACATCCTGGGCCCAAAGAGCTGAAAATAAACGTCGCATGATCAAAGCGTCAGCCACATCATGAATTTCAAATTCATCAAAACACAAAAGAGATGCAGTCGATGCCATATCAGCTGCCAACGCAGGAATCGGATCAGCATCTCTGTTTGACCCACCCCCATTTTTACGCCACCGATGAATCCAACGATGTACCTCCAGCATGAACGCATGAAAATGAAGCCGGCGTTTTGGATCAACCGGGGCATGCCCGTAAAATAAATCCATCAGCATCGTCTTGCCTCGCCCGACATCACCAAATAGGTAGATACCCC
>CAJWOI010000330.1 GCA_913044255.1 uncultured Alphaproteobacteria bacterium | reverse complement strand
GGACTCAGGGTCAACGAGAGAAAACGTTGGTAGGAATAGAATAATTCAGGATCGAGAATTCGGTTCCAGGGTTCTCGGCGTATATGCCGGCGTTTGAAAGATGTCCCACTTGAATACCGAGTCGCGAACGATCGTCAAAACGATAAGCCAATTCGATCGCCGACCGAAACTCTAGTGTCCCACCGAGCTCCTTTCCATCCCCTTCATGGCTGCCACCGACGGCAAAGCTTGGAGATGCCACAAATCGGCCTCCAAAAAAAATATCTGTCATGACACCGGCATACCCATAAAATCCCGATTCAGTTGTAAAAAACATGCCAAAGTGAGGTTTGAAAAACCAAAGCCGATTGTTGAGCCTTCCTTGAATTTCGAACTGGCCGGCCGTTTCGTTGTCATTCACATCGAACCCACCTGCGCCAACAGTGACGAAATCTGGGTCAATATTTTTCGATGTTTGCTTTGGTTCGGCGGTTGCCTCAGCAATCACACTAATAGCGACAACATGGAAGATCGCCAGTCCGACAGCAAGACCCTTAGAAACGGACTGGAGCCCGTGCCCAATCATGGCTCAAGCTGATCACGAAGGCGGTCCATGGCATTAACTAGGGCCGCACATATACCTGGCTCTAACGACGAGTGACCCGCATCAGGAACCACCAAAAATTCCGCCTCGGGCCACGCGCTATGTAGATCTGCTGCAGTCACAAACGGACATACCATGTCGTATCTTCCCTGAACGATAGTACCGGGTATCGAACGTAACTGATCAACCCGCTTTAACAAAGAGCCTTCAGGCAAAAATATATTATTTATAAAGTAGTGAGCTTCGATACGCGCTAAGCCTAAGGCAAGCTCTTTAGGCCGCGGCCCTGACATCCCCTCCGCATTAACTAGTAATGTGGAGCAGTTTTCCTCGTAGCGGCTCCATGCTAGCCCGGCCGGCATATGAACTTTCGGATCAGGGTCAGTTAGCCTACGATAATAGTTTGCCAGCAGATCTTGTCTTTCGTGCAGCGGCAAATGACCGGCAAATGCTGCCCAATATTCGGGGAATACCGTTCGTACACCACGCATAAACCATTCGATCTCTGAGGGCCTACACAGAAATATTCCGCGCAGAACCAAAGAAAGACATCGTTCCGGGTGAGATTCTGCATAGGCCAATGCCAACGTCGAGCCCCAAGAGCCACCAAACACCGCCCATCGATCAACTCCCAACTCGTTTCGGAGTACCTCAATGTCGTTTACCAAATGTTGAGTAGTATTGTTCGTGAGCTCTCCAAGAGGTATCGATCTCCCAGCTCCACGCTGATCAAACAAAATAATTCTATAGTGTTTTGGGTCAAAAAATCTTCGATTGGTTGCCGTTACGCCCGCACCGGGGCCGCCGTGCAAGAACAACACGGGCACACCACAGCCGTTACCGCTTTGCTCCCAATACATTTCATGGGGTGACTCTAACCGAAGCCATCCCGTGGAATACGGTTCAATCTCCGGATAAAGCTGGTGACGGGATATGCTGTTGCCTCTTTCCAACTTCAAAGCATACTACCGTGGCCACTCAGCAAAGGCAAAGAGCACGTTGCCCGCATCGCCCACACCAATATCCCTCGCAGCACCGCATATTGCTCGGGAAACAACATTTAATGCCAGTAAACGGGTCGATTAAATGCGAACATGTGCGACACACAGCACAGATTCCAATAATTCAACTTTAAGGCTTTATTCAACCACTGATTTCGCAGATAACTTCTCCGCCCATGCCAAAGCAGGCAGCGTGTAATGCCCCTCCAGCGCCACAGCCCTTGTCAAGTGTGACCGCATACTTCTCCAACGACGAACCCGAACGATCAGGATCAAATCCGCGGATCACCCGACGAAACCCCTCGTACGTCGGCTCCAAATTTGTATAACCGCTCGAACCCCACCAAAAACTGTCAGTCTGAGCCCATAAGGGCCGAGCTGCGTCTATGCCAGCGTGAACCATCAAAAGTCCTCCGTCTTCGGTGACCGCCGCCCGTCGAAGTGAAGAAAACAATTGTACGTGTCCGGCCTTTTGATGAACCGCTTGACGTAACTCCCCGGTCCAACGAGCCAGCGAGTGGGCGCCATCACGACACCACATTCGACCTTTTTCTGGGTCTCCGCCGTAGGCAACCAAAGTCGCATCGGCACCCTGAGCCAACATCCACTCGAAAACCTGGGAGGGATCCGGAGCAAGATGTAGTTGCAAAAGTTTTTGCCACATTTCCTCCTGACGGCCACGCAAGTACACGACGTCCCCATCACAAAGGTTAAATCGCGCGAGCATCATGCGCCGGACAAATAAAAGTTCGTCAACCGTCTCTGTTATTTTAGTCCCATAACCCAAATAATTTCCGAGATATACCAACCGATCCCCGGCCAAAAAACGCTGCTCTAGTTGATTGTGTAGCGACTGGAGGCGATCAATCTCTCCGTGAACAGCAGATACGGCCCACACTCTTCGAGCACCCTTCAAAACTGCAATTACGGCCTCGTCACGATTGATCAATAGCTACTCCGCGACGAGCAGTGAAACCGCTGCCTGTCGCTCCTCCTTGATGTTCTGACTTAACCCACCACACTCACCAGTTACCACATTTATTTCCCATATTTCGACAAGAGAGCGGAAACTATATACAGCAGTCACTTACTATTAAGCTGTTCTAGTTAAAAAATTCTCAATCCTCCCCTCAGCAGTGTCCTGATCTATCTTCTCCACAGCCGCAAATTCGCGCGCCAGACGATCCAACGCAGCCTCGTACAGCTGACGCTCGCTATACGACTGCTCAGGCTGATCAGCCGCCCTGTGCAAGTCGCGAAGCACCTCCGCGACTCTCACTGGATTACCAGAATTGAGTTTCTCTTGATAGTCTTGGGCTCGTCGACTCCACATGGTTCGTTTAATTTTAGCTCGGCCCTTTAACGTCGTCACCACCGATCCCATTTCATCTTTAGTATTAAGTCCACGCATACCAGCTCCATCCGCCTTATCCAGTGGCACACGCAATAGCATTCTTTCTTTTTCGAAGGAGACAACATATAGCTCGAGGTTGCTACCGCCTATCTCCTGTTTCTCAATACCGATGATTTTTCCGACACCGTGCGAGGGATAAACTACCAAGTCTTTAATTTTATGTCGTCTCTTCGCACTCTTTTTCTTTGCGGCTTGCGGCATTGTACCGATCTCTTTCTTACATTCATGTTACAATTACGGATCTATTGGGCCAATTCGCACCTGGTAAACATCTTCGAATGCAAATGCGTTGTGGCACCAATTGAAATTTTGATCCCGAGACTGGTTCGCGCCCCGACAACGATATAGTCCGCAATTTAGGGTCAATTTTTTAGGCGCAGCTAGTATATCAGAATCTGCACCTAAACTACATAGGGCCGGGGAATTAGCACGCCCGTCTCAGCTGCAACCGCCGAAAATTGAGGTCAGGTAGCGCCATCGCCAGGGGCGTCGCTAAAGTATTTTGCAAATTTCCCAGGTTCATCCTTAAAATCATCGGCATCAGACGGCGGTTCGCCTTTGCGAGTAATATTGGGCCATTTCTCCGCGTAATCCGTGTTCAGCGTTACCCATTTTTCGAGATCACCTTCCGTATCCGGCAATATCGCTTCGACCGGGCATTCAGGTTCACACACCCCACAATCAATACATTCGTCCGGATGAATGACGAGCA
>CAJWOI010000329.1 GCA_913044255.1 uncultured Alphaproteobacteria bacterium | reverse complement strand
GCTGAAGAAGATCTGGAGGTATTTATTGATTCAGACTTAGACACCACCGGTAGTATGACTGTCGGTGAAATAACGATAGCTGGTCGAAAAAGTGACGAGTTCTTGGTATCAACCTATCTTTGTCATCCATCAATGGCTAACGATAATTTGAGCGGCTTGATAGCGACGGCGCTTCTTGCGCGCGGTATGTTGAATCGAGGCGTCCCAGAGTACAGTTGGCGATTTATTTTTGTTCCCGAAACAATCGGAGCAATCGCATATCTGAAATTTAATGAGCCAGCAATGAAATCTTTGAGTGGAGGGTTTGTGGTCACATGTTGTGGTGGACCAGGGCCACTGGGATACAAAGAAACCTTTATCAAAAATCATTTGATTGATCGAGCGATAAGACTTGCGTTTCGGGACGGGGGAATAGAACCGTTGCGTTATCCTTTCGCACCAGACGGAAGTGATGAGAGGCAATACTCGTCTCCAGGATTTAGAATACCGGTGGCAAGTATTACTAAAGACAAATACTATGAGTATCCACAGTACCACACATCTATGGATAATCTAGGTTTTGTTACGGGGTCCCAATTATTCGAGTCGTTTAGAATTTATGAAGATGTGATTAGAATCATCGACGATAATTGCCTGATTCGATCCCGATTGCCGAACGGAGAGGCACAACTCGGACGACGAGGCCTATATCCAAGTATCGGTGGAGCAATCAAACAGGGTGCGGCAGGCGCAGATATTGGCCTCGACCAACAATCGCAAGTAGACTTGATGAGTTGGATTCTGTTTCTTGCCGATGGAACTCATGATCTAGTAGCGATCGCAGAAAAGTCCCAGTTCGAATATAAGGCGATTCAGGGTTGCGTAGCGGTACTTCTAGAGAATGATCTGATCGAGCTTGCCCCTTCGGTACCGGTGGATTCGAAAAGAAAGGTGAATCAAGCGGCACCGATATAGGTCAGTTGTTGATTCACCGGTTTGGTATTAGCCGTTGATTGTGGCTCAAGTTTTGCCACTATTGATGTAAGTCGGAAAACCCCATGCAAGAAAAATTCTTAGTCCTTGGTATCAATCACGGAGGACATGACACATCAGCAGCACTGATGTTGGACGGTAAACTTGTAGCAGCGTGTGAACAGGAGCGATACAGTCGGGACAAACACAGCCGCAAATTTCCGGCTGAGGCGGCAAAGGATTGCCTCAAACAATCGGGATTCACGATTGGAAATGTAAGGGAAATCGCTTTTGCTTTTGACCCTGTTTATCATATCCAGGAGGCGTATCTGAAGCCGGCACTAACGGACTCATGGCAAATCAATCGCATTATCGGTGATGCTGAACGTATCAAAGATAATTTCTTAGTAGAGAACGTTATTCGCGAACAAACTGAATTTAGAGGGCCGATTAGGTACTTCAATCACCATCTTTGCCATCTTGCCAGCGCCTACTTTCCAAGTGGTTTTAATGAGGCGCTTCTGACAAGTTATGATGGTATCGGAGAAATAGAGTCAGGGATGTTCGCAGCGGGTCGAGATGGCAGGATCGAAGTGCTCCACAAAAAAAATATTTTTCCAGATTCCCTTGGCCTGCTCTACTCTGCGATCACGTTTTTTCTCGGCTGGCGCCATCACTGCGATGAAGGTATTGTTATGGGACTTGCGACCTATGGTGATCCAGATCATCAAATTCCGGGTGATGGGCGTACCTATGCTGATGTCTTCGAAGAGATTGTGCAGAAAAGGGCGATGTATAGCTATCATGTGAATAGAGACTGGATCGCTTTTCATCGGGAGCGGGATACTTGGGTAAGTGACCAGTTTCATTCTGTGTTTGGCAGTAAGCGTGACGAACAAGGTGAGATTACACAGCATCATATGGATATCGCTGCAGCAATGCAGCGTCGTCTAGAGGAAATTATTGTAAGCCAGTTACGAGCAGTGAAAAGAAAGACTGGGCTGAAGCATTTGTGTTTATCTGGCGGTGTTGCACTAAATTGTTCGTTAAATGGCAGAATTGAAAAATCGGGAATTTTCGAGGAAATTTTTGTCCAGCCAGCTAGTGGAGATGCTGGCACCGCCGTGGGTGCCTGTTATTTGTCTTCTGCTGATGCGCTTTCAGAGATAAAGCCGAAAGCGCAGCATAACTTCTATCTTGGCGCAGGGGTTGTTGATCAAGAAGTGGATGATGCATTAAAAATGCATAGTCTTTCAGCGGAAAAACCAAAAAATATCTATCGTGTCACGGCGGAGAAATTAGCTGACGGTGAGATCATTGGATGGTATCAGGGTAGGGCAGAATTTGGCCCGCGGGCTTTGGGAAATCGAAGCATACTGACTCGCCCCTATCCAGCGGAAATGAAAGATTATTTGAACAAAAGGGTGAAGTTTCGCGAGGCGTTTCGCCCCTTCGCCCCGGCGATACTAAATGACTACCTTGAGGAATATTTCGATATCCAACAAGAAAGTCCACATATGCTGATTGCCTGCCAGGCAACCAAACTAGCTGAAGGCAGGATTCCGGCTACGATACATGTCGACAATAGTTGCCGAGTGCAATCCGTTAAGGAAGTCAATAATCAGCGGTTTTTCCGCCTATTGAGTGCATTTTTCGAGATTACGGGTTGCCCGGTGCTGTTAAATACCTCGTTTAATGTTAAAGGCCAACCAATAGTCAATTGCCCAGATGAAGCAATTCAGTGTTTTCTCGACACTAATATTGATTGTCTGGTTATCGGTGATTACATGATGGCCAAGGATTAAGGGGCGAGTCTATTGACGAGATTGACGGTTTTGGCAGGTGTATCAGAGCCCGGTGGCGCAAAAAATATTGCACTGGTTGCGAAAGAATTTGGACAAAAAGCCGTTTTTAAAATCTTTTCTAGTAAGGGCGCTACACAAATACTACAGCGTACCGGTTTAGCATTTGAGCAAGCGGATCAGATTGAGCAACTGTCAGAAGCAAGGGAACTTCTCTACGTTGTCAGACCTACTGTTATTTTGACGGGACGGGGAATTCAACCTAATTCACTTGAGCGATTGTTGGTTCGTGCAGCGCGAGATATTGGAATCCCGAGCGTAGGGTTAATTGATGAGTGGTACGATTACAGAGAAAATTACTCTGATAAAACCGGCAGTTGGGACAGCCTACCAAATATCATATGCTGTCCTGATGAACAAGCGCGTCGCGAAGCAGTAGACGAGGGTTTGCCAACAGAAGGTCTTCTGGTCACGGGGAGCCCGGCACTAGCTGCCGTATTTGATCGAAGAGAGAAATATCGCGCATTTCCGCCAAGCAGACCAAGTATGCTACCTCCAGAAGAATCTGGCCCCATACTCGTTTTTTTGTCAGAGATCATCCAAAGCAACCCGGGCGCTAACTCAACCCATACTGGGGCTAAGCTAGGAGACAAGTCCCCAGGGTATAACGAGTATTCAGTGCGACAAGATTTGCAGGATATATTGGAATCTACCTTTGAAGCGGTCACAGTTATTGAAAAACTACATCCGAATGCTGACCCAGAGAATTACCCAGTTATTAAAAGTTCTAGCGTTAACTGGCGAACGGTGCTAGATGCAGACCTGGAGCTTCTTTGTTGGTGGGCAGACATGGTTGTTGGTATGCGCTCAGCCGCGTTGATCGACGCGCGGCTTCTTGGAACCTCAACCGTTTCATTTCAGCCAGGCCTTGTAGGAAAGAATCGGTGTACAGCAGTTCGCAAAGGTATGG
>CAJWOI010000328.1 GCA_913044255.1 uncultured Alphaproteobacteria bacterium | reverse complement strand
TATCCGTGTTACTACCGGTAATCTTGCAGTAGTCCCCATCGGGGTTATCAGAGCAGGCAGCATAAGCGCCGCTGCTCATTGCCATCGCGGCACCAAAAGCGCCAATAACAGCGAGTGTCTTCAACGATTTCATATGTAACCTCCCTTACCAATTGGTCCTTCGTTTATAGGGTAGGCGCAAATATTTGCAAGTAAAGCTCGAAACAAAATTAGTTAGGGTGTTATATTATAACATTTAAAATGTTCCATTCCAACGTCTCCCCGGACAACCAAAGGTCTAGCGGAATACATCTTTTGTTTGAGAGCCTTAAATTCTGGGTCCTTCGGGGCAAACTCGTGATCCTAGGCTTGAGGCGTGGTATAATCGGCGGGACATCTTGTCGTTTTGGTTTTTTTTGGGTTCAGGATAGATGCGAAAATGAAGTGTGACCTAATTGTCCCCAGGGCCAAGGTGTTCCGTGGAAAGTTAGTTGGCGGGATCCTGATGCTTGCGGTAGGGACTGGATTGATAAGTTGTGCGGTGGACGAAGCTGAAATCTACGTGGAACGGCCCGTGGAGGACATTTACAACCTCGCCATGGATTATCTACTCGACGGAGAGCACGACGCAGCGGTGTTGAGTTTTGAGGAGGTCGAACGACAGCATCCATACTCTATGTGGGCAACCAAGGCCCAATTAATGGCGGCATATGCCCATTACCTTGGCGACAATTACGATGAGTCTATAATTGCCTCTGATCGCTTCATTTCCCTGCATCCTGGCCACGCTGATACCGCGTACGCCTACTATTTGCTCGGTCTTTGTTATTACGAGCAGATATCAGATGTTGGCCGCGACCAGAACATGACATTAAGGGCGCTCGAGGCGTTTGACTCCGTTGTTCGTCGCTATCCTACGTCCCAATATGCGCGAGATGCGAAGTTGAAGATGGATTTGGCGCGTGATCATTTGGCGGGAAAAGAGATGGAAATTGGCCGAACCTATCAAAACCTTGATTTTTATGTTGCCGCCATAAACCGTTTTCGGGCTGTGATTGAACACTATCAGACCACCAGTCATGTGCCCGAAGCGCTTTACCGGCTGACGGAATCATATTTGGCGCTTGGTGTCACAAAGGAGGCAGAAGTGGCTGCCGCTGTGTTAGGGCATAACTTCCCAGGGAGCACCTGGTATGCGGCGTCATATGCCCTATTGCGGAAGCAAGATTTGGAGCCTCGGTTATCTGAGCAATCCTGGCTCACGCGTTTGTTTTGAGCCGGAGCTAACGGTCCGACAGCATGTTGACACGCTTGTCGATCCGCGACGTTGTGGTAATCGACCGCCTGGACCTGGAACTCGGTGCAGGCCTATGTGCACTAACCGGCGAGACGGGAGCCGGTAAGTCAATATTACTTGACGCACTGAGTTTAGCTTTGGGGCGCCGCGCGGAGCCAGGTTTGCTGCGAATGGGCGCTTCAAAAGCTACGGTTACCGCTACGTTTGAACTGGCTGAGGCGCATGCTGCGTGGGCAATGCTGGAGGCAAGAGGAATAGCGGGGGAAAGTGAGTTGGTAATTCGCAGGACTCTCACTGCTGAGGGCCGCAGCCGCGCGTTTGTGAATGACCAATCGGTGACAGTGGGATTCTTGGTGGAATTGGGGGCGGCTCTCATAGAGATCCATGGGCAAAATGATCGACTGGGCTTGCTAGATCCCGGGAGCCACAGGGACGTGCTCGACGTCGCAGGCAACCACAGAGATTTGTTGATTCAGACAGAGCAAGCCTATGACACTTGGTACGATTCAAATGCATCACTTCTTGCGGGTGAGGCGGAAGTCGAAGCTGCCCGTCACAACGAGTCTGTGCTGCGTCAAGATCTGGCGGAGCTAGAGGCCTTAGCCCCTAAGATCGGCGAAGAATCAAAACTTGCTGAACATCGTGCTTTGCTGCGTCAGGCGACAGTAATTACCGATGCTTTGGCTGCAGCACGTGCCTTGCTGTCGATTGGCGATGAACGGCCCGTGGATGAGGCTATCCGTCTTGCGCACCGAACGATCGCAGATGTCTCTGTGAAGTCGGAGGGTCGCCTTGAGCCCTTGGTAAGCGCTCTTGACCGCACCTCTATTGAACTGAGTGAGGCAGTTGCTTTGCTAGAAACTATAGGCCATGACCTTGATCTGGATCCCAATAAATTGTCGGTGATCGAAGAGCGTTTGTTTGCGTTACGGGACGTTGCTCGAAAGCACTCCGTTTTGGTGGAAGAATTGCCCCAGCTTTTAACAGAAATATCTCAGAAATTATCGGGCCTCGATGAGGGCCTCGACGGCCTTAAAATGAAACGAGAGGCAGAGGCTGCGGCGAATTCGTGTTTGGCGAACAAAGTTAAACAACTGCATGATGCGCGAATTTCTGCTGCTAAGAAACTTGACCTCGGGGTGCTCCAGGAGGTTGAAGATTTAAGGATGCCAAATACTAAATTTCGAACCAATGTTGATCCACTACCACGTGAAAAATGGAGCGACTCCGGTGCTGACCAAGTCAACTTTGTCGTTGCTACGGTTCCCGGAAGTGAACTTGGCCCGATCCATAAAATCGCGTCAGGCGGCGAATTGTCTCGTTTTATGCTAGCCCTGCGGGTCGTACTTGCCTCGGCTGGAAAGGTTAGAACCCTAGTGTTTGATGAAATCGATAGCGGCATAGGAGGCGCCGTTGCCGACGTTGTCGGACAGAGGTTGGCACGGCTCTCTTCTACGGTTCAGGTACTTGTAGTAACCCACCAGCCTCAAATAGCGGCTCGGGCTAGCGATCATTTTCACGTCACCAAAAATGATCGAGATGGTCAGGTATCGACAAGTGTCGAGAGGTTATCGCCTGAGAAACACATTGAAGAAGTAGCGCGTATGTTGGCTGGCGCAAAGTTAACGAACGAAGCGCGGGCGGCAGCAAAACGTTTGATTATTGAAGCTAAATCGTGACCGGATTGACAAAAAAAGAAGTTGCTTTGTTTAGCGAATCTGAGGCGCGAGCCGAACTGATCCGGCTCGCTGATGAGATCAACCGTCACGACGACCTTTATTACAATAAAAGTGCTCCAGTTTTATCAGACGGCGATTATGACATGTTGCGCCGACGCAACACACTGATCGAATCTCAGTTCCCTGATTTGAAGCGCATCGATACTCCTTCAAATCGGGTTGGCGTATCAGTTCGTGGCGCCTTCCCTAAAATTCAACACGCGCAGCCTATGTTGTCCTTAGATAACGCCTTTTCATCTAAGGATGTGACAGACTTCGTGTTGCGCTTGCGTAGGTTCCTCGGCCTTTTGGAGTGCACGTCTGTCGAATTGGTCGCGGAACCAAAAGTCGATGGCTTGTCGGCGTCTCTTCGCTACGAAAACGGCATATTTGTCCTAGGTGCTACTCGAGGGGACGGGGTTGAAGGAGAAGACGTAACCACCAACCTAATGGCCATTGAAGATATACCGAAAAAATTGAATGGGCCCGACGTACCAAAGGTGCTGGAAGTGCGGGGTGAAGTGTACATGAAGAAAGATGATTTTCATCACCTTAATGAAATCCGTGCACACTCCGATGAGTCGATATTTTCTAATCCCAGAAATGCAGCGGCGGGTAGTCTTCGCCAACTCGATTCTTCAATTACTGCTGATCGGCGTTTGCATTTTTTTGCTTATGGTTGGGGAGAGATACTGCGAATGGAGGGGGAAAGGCAGCTTGAGTATCCTTTGGGGGAAACTCTAAT
>CAJWOI010000327.1 GCA_913044255.1 uncultured Alphaproteobacteria bacterium | reverse complement strand
CAGAGCTTGTTCAAGCAGCGACAGAGCCTGACTCTATAATCCGGAGACTGATTGATCGGGCAATGGCAGAAAAGGGTGCCCGACCCTTGTGGTGGCAGCCGTACGGTCTAACTGTGTTACTGACACGGGGCCGGCCGGTTACTCACCCGGATCATATGCGAGGACTAAAGATCCGGACCTTCGGGAAATCCCTAGAAATGTTTGTTAATGAGGTCGGAGGTGCAGCAACGAATATAGCCGGATCGAGGCAATATTTGGCTTATGAGCGCGGCACTGTTGATGGCGGCATGACCGGTATGCTTAGTGTCGAGGAAAGAAAATTGTTCGATGTTATGGATCATCTTTCCATGACACATCATTCGGATATCGAGTTCGTGGTGGTTATCAACGAGTATTTTTGGCAGCATTTGCCCCAACTGCACCGTGATATCCTTACGACGGCTGCACGTCAGGTGGAGAAAGAACTGCGTGTTGAGTTTGTACGGATCGAGGAAAAAGCGGCCCAGACTGCTATCAGAAATGGGCTGGAGTTCCATCACCTGACCGCTGAGGAGAAAGACGCGTGGCAGAAGGTCAGCGCGCCTTTGCGCGCTGTATACATTAAGAACGCCGGTGATATTGGCGTAGAGCTAATCTTGGCAGCGGAAGCATTGCGTGATGACTTAACCCGCTGATCGATGAGGCGCCGTTGACGAATATTGTCCGTACGATTGACCGATTATGCGCGTTAGCCGCCGGGTTGGCGGCGGCACTATTTTTCTTTATTGGCCTAATTGTCACATACGAAGTAGTGATGCGCTACGTGTTCCTCAATCCGACCCGATGGGTTGAGGAGAGCTCTCGTGTACTTCAAATATACGCAGTATTTCTGGCATGCGCTTGGCTAGTTGGGCGAAGAGATCACATCCGGATCACGGTTGTTACAGGCTGGGTGAAGACCAGCATACAGTTGTGGTTGGCTCGTCTCTCCCTTTTGTTGGTGGCCGTGGTATCTGGCGTGGGGGCCTGGTATTCAGGCTCATTGATGCGATTTTCGATATCGATTGGCCAGCGCACCGATTCCACCCTAGAGTTACCCATGTGGTTGCTGCAGGCACCTCTGGTTGTTGGTCTTACTCTAGCAGCTCTGCAGGCATTGGCTGTTGCGGCGGATAGTTTTAATCATCCGGAGCGCTTAAGCGACTCCGCTCGAGTACGGGACACCTAAGTCGGTGACCACAGCACTCGTTTTTGTCGGTTTATTGTCGCTTTTACTTCTGGGCGTTGACATAGCGTTCGCAATGGCTGGTCTCGGGGTTGTGCTCATACTCTCCGCGGATCTTTCTCCATTGCTCATGCCTCAGGCGATGATGGCAAGTATGGATAATTTCATCCTGCTTGCGGTGCCATTGTTCATTCTGATGGCGAACGTGCTGCTTCGAGGGGGCGCTGGCAACGATTTGTTCAACGCCGTGCAAAGTTGGGTTGGACATTGGCCAGGAGGTCTGGCAGTGGCAACCATTCTGTCTTGCGCAATTTTCTCTGCGATTTCCGGTTCTTCCGTGGCCACAGCTGCCACGATTGGCACGGTGGCGATTCCGGCCATGATCTCAAGAGGGTACGAACGGAGTTTTGTATACGGCCTATTGGCGGCGGGCGGTACGATTGGAATTCTGATTCCTCCCTCTATTCCGATGATCGTATTCGGGTTTGTGATGTCGGAATCTATCGTTGACTTGTTCTTAGCTGGCATAGGGCCAGGTCTTTTATTGACAGCATTTTTTGTCGTGTACGCTGTCCTTTGGGCACAGTTTGGAGGGGGGCAGCGTAAGGTACCCCGTGCGTCCTGGTCTGAGCGGAGGCGTGCGACGTTGCGGGCTTTTCCTACTTTGGCGCTTGCGATTCTAGTATTATTTGGAATTTATTTTGGTGTTTTTACACCCACCGAAGCGGCCGGTGTCGGATTTGTCGCGGCACTGATAATTACCTTGGTCATCCAGCGTTCGCTAACGATTGGAGAACTGTTTGTGATCGCGCGTGACTCTGCACGCACCTCAGTGATGGTTTTGTTTATTATCGCTGGAGCCAAGGTGTTTGGCCAGGCACTCGCTCTGTACCAAATTCCACAGGAGGTTACTGCTGCGGTAGTAGTTAACTTAGTGTTGCCCGTGGCGTTCATCGGTGGAATATGCGTTCTTTTGCTAGTGATGGGATGCGTGCTCGAAACCTTGTCGATGATGCTACTGATGTTGCCAATTATTGAACCGTCTCTTCGTGATCTTGCCATCGATCCGATCTGGTTTGGGGTGATTTTCACCATGATGATGGAATGTGCGCTGATTACGCCGCCAGTTGGCCTCAATCTATTTGTCATTCAGGCTGTGGCGAGTGCTGACGAACACTCTCCGTCTGTCTCTACCGGAGACGTGGCCCGGGGTGTTTTCCCGTTCGTGCTTTTAATTATCATGTGCGTCGTTTTGGTGATCGCGATGCCGGAAATAGCGCTCTACATTCCGTTTTATTTGTGAGGCGATGCACTTCTGCTAGAACCAGACGATTGACGGTTGTCTGTAGACCAGATTTTAATAAGCTGAGTTGCGATCTAGGAATCCACGCAAAGATTCTGCACATTGTTGTGCATGTGAAAATACCACACCATGCCGTGAGTTCGGGATTACATCCATTTCTGATCCCGGGATCGCGTCGCGAATTTCCAGGGTCACAGGTAAGGGTAAAAATGGGCTATTGTCGGCCGCTATCAAATGGATCGGGGTCGTAATTGATGGAAGTTGGGGGCTAAGATTTACTTTAAGGAGCATCTCCCCGTGACCAAGCACCGACTGTGGCGCACTAGATGCCTGTGTGCTTGCAAACCAGCTTTCGGCACTTTTCGAAAGGCCGCCAGGATAGAACCGGCGCCCCATCATTCGCTTTGACCAACTGTCCATGCCATGCTCGGCGATGTAGTCTCGCCATTCTGCCAACCATTGAACGGCTCCCCCTTTATGGGGGCACGTGCACGGGGTAACACTTAACAATCTATTGGAATGGTGAATCGCGAGGTGAAGCCCCATCGCACCCCCCATGGATTCACCCACGAAATGAAACTTATCAACACCAGCTGCGTCAGCGACGGCCAGTACATCGCGCGCCAGTTGCTCAAACGACCAATCAAAATTTTCGTCTGGAATACTGGAACGGCCATATCCTCGGACATCGAACGTCACAATCCGATAACGATCGGATAGGGCCGGCGACCAGCTCGCCCAAATACCGCTGTCGATTGCAACACCATGATGGAACAAAATTGTTTCTGGTGCTTCTATCCAAGGGGGTGTCGCATCTAAAAGTTCGTAGTGAATGGTTCCATCATCAGCACTAATTTCTGGCATAATTTATCCTAAAGTTCAGGTCAAAAAATTCCGTCGTCGGTTGTTTATGGCAACGAGAGAGGGTGCATTTTGACAAGTCACTTGGATGGTCGCAAGTTGGCGCCGCAAACGCTATGATGCCACCACAGTCTTTTATATTTATCCTACATATTATGAGCCAATCACTACGACCAAAGGATGCTGCCACCCTGGTTTTGATCCGCCGTTCGGGAGCGCAACCCGAAGTGTTGCTCGGTCAGCGGCATGGCGCACACGCTTTTATGCCGAATCGTTATGTATTCCCCGGTGGGAGCGTCGATCCAAGCGATAGCCGAGTGCGGCCAGCGACACCGCTTGATTCAAGCGTGGCCTCAAGGTTGGAAAAAACTTGCGGGCGCGCCCGCGCTCGCGCTTTGTCGGTTGCAG
>CAJWOI010000326.1 GCA_913044255.1 uncultured Alphaproteobacteria bacterium | reverse complement strand
ATAATCTCCATCTCAGGGCATCGATTAACGAGTTCATCTGGGAAATGGGGGCTACACCCACGTCACGGATACGAGCCTGAGAGCAGCGGCCGAACGCGCCGATCCTATGGGCAAGCTGGGTCTATGAGTGCCGATAACTAGGAATTATGGGTACAATCGGTCTTGTCTTTGACTTAGGTTCCTCATACCAATCTCGGGGCAACTTCAACCATGATCCGGGAGTTGAGTGCCTCGAAGAGGCTTGTGTCGCTCTACTTTCAGAATTGATAGAAAGTATGGGGCATCGTTGTGTCGGTATTCCAAGTACACAGCAATTGGCGGCCCTCGCATCCGCGAAGATTCCCAATTTGCTGGACGGCTTTGTAAATTACGGTACAGGATACGATCAGGGCCACCGTTACGTGCATACCGCCGTGCTGCTCGAAATGATCGGGGCGCCGTACGCAGGCAACGATCCTATGGTGATGGGCCTGTGTCGGGACAAGCAAAAGACAAGAAATTTAATGGAGCGAGCCGGAGTTTTGGTCCCTGCCGGGCTTTTCGTGACAGAACAAACTCGCCACTTGATTCCGGAAATTTCGGAAAAAATTTTACCAGCACTAATAAAGCCAAACAATGAAGGCGGCAGCCTGGGAGTGGTAGGAGAAATCTTTCATACCAAATCCGCATTGAAAATTGCGGCGAACCGACTTCTTGAGGTATTCCCAGAAGGAGTCCTCATTGAGCGTTACATCCCTGGGCCAGAAATCACCGTAACTCTTATTGGGAACGAACCAGATATCCAAATCTTTCCACTCGTCATGACAGCGCAGAGCCAACCGGTTGGAGAGGATTTCATTTATGATTACGACACCAAAATGAATAACCTAAATGCTGTAACGTATATGTGGGAGCCAATGGAATTTCATTTCGACAACCGCATGGTAGAGTTGGTTAGATCCGCCTCCAGTATGGTTACTAAGACATTGGGTTTAAGGGATTTTTTCCGAATAGATTTCAGACTCAACGCGCACGGCATCCTGTACCTTCTTGAATGCAACAGCCAACCCGCAATCGAAACGGGCAACACTTATCTTGAGATCATCAATAATCATTATTTTGAATCACCCCATGGTGCGCAGAAAGCCTTTTTACAAAAGGCGTTTATGCGAATGGGCATCTAATCACCAATGTCCAAAACAAAAAGCCGTTGGACGAAACAAATTCATTTCTGGAGAAGCTAAACCCGAAAATGGATTGGTAGGATTTTCCGGCAATCTCATATGCCACTTTAGCCCTTCTTCCGGTTCGAGCAAATTGTCAACTAAAGCATTCCAAAATGGAGTAGCGTCAGAAGCGCATTTCAGTTCAAGAATACGATTTCGCCACAGAGTTATGTCCATAGGTGTGAGGGATGATCTGTTTTCCATCAAAAAAAAATATGCGCAGTTGTAGGTGATAATCCATGACGTCCAAGGATCCGACGCAACACCCGGTTCAGTTGCGAGTTTTTCGAGTATTGAAATATTTGCGGAACCATGCGTATGAAAGCGTGCCAATTCCAAATTAGTTCTAATGTTCGCTTCGTAGTTTGCTGAAAGGCGGAAAAATAGAGCGCTCTCAAGAAAACTGATCGCTTCTTCAAATTGTCGTTGGACCAGATAGATGAATCCCAACCCATTGATTGGGAAAAACGCCTCGTGGCTTGTGACAGAAAGCAGCAGTTCCCGCGCCGTGAAAAAATCGTCGAGCGCCTGCGGATATTGGTGAAGAAGAAGATTTGAAAACCCCCTGTTGGTTAGCGCTGTTCCAAGACGCCGATCCTCACCCTTTCGGTGAAAAAAGGTGATCGCATCAGAACAGATCTGTCTAGCCTCGGTGGCTGGGGAAAAAAGGGGCGACATGGTTAGGTATTCGTAATCCGCGCTGGTGCTCGCTGTTTTTCGCACGGATGTCAAGGCATGCTGGTAAAGGTCGCCTGCAGCATCGTCTTCACCCATTTCTTGTAGAATCAGGGCCTGGAATCCCTTTAGGCGGACTAGCTCCTCTTGGGATAGGCCGTTATCCTCTCTACGGTCCATAGTTTTCTCAAGCTCGACCAGAACCGCTTCCCTCGCTCGCACCATGTAGAGGCTAGCTATTCGAGTATATGCCACACCATTCAAATCGGAGAGACCAGAAGCGAGTGCGACAGCATCAGCATAACGCCCAACAGAGTAGTACGACTTTACTAGAATCTTTTTGATTGCTACGGCTGTTGGCGAATTTTGGTCAAGTGTTTGATCTATCCAAGGAAGCAAAAGTTCGCCGAATGCGCAGGCCTCCGAAAAAAGCCCGAGGCGTTCACAGTGGCGTAACGAAGAAATACAAAGAGCCTGACGATTACTTTCGGAACCTTCATGGCTATTTTTGGCTACCTGGAGCAATTTCTGTATTACCGGTTCCGGTATTGGTGATGGGTTTGTTTCAAATGTGCCTGCCGCGACAAATTCTGAATGATACCTTGGATATTCGCTCCCCAGGTATTCTGTTAAAATCGACGCCATCAAACTGTTGAACCATGTCCATTTCGCGGCATTGGAACACAAGTAATTCGAGAAGGATTCCCGCATCAGGTCATGACTGAATCGAAAAATATTTTGTTCGAACGGAACATCTTTTTTCACCGGTGTTAAAACCTCTGCGTCGACAATCGAGAAAATTATCGTTTCCGGAGAGTTGTCGCTACCTGCAATTCTTTTTGCAATATCCATTAGAATTGAACAATCCAGATAGCGTGGGCCAATAGATGCCGCCAGAGCAACGTTCAGCAATTTTTCCGATATTTCTAGCGAGGATACGAATCCTTTTTCTGAAATTGCATGCACATTTTTAGTTGTCGGTAGAACAAGAAGTCCATGTTCGGATCTCAACTCCCCTTGTAAGTTCAATCTGATTAAATTTTCCCGAAGCCGTTGCGGGTTGCCCAAACACCCTGCAATCAAGTTCGCGGCGTGTGATGGTTTGGAGATTACAGAAGCGATAATGCTTTGAATGTCCTCATCCGCCAATGGTCGCAATCGAATACTTCTCATCAGGCCGTCGTTTGAAACCTGTTTGATGTAGGATCGAACAAGTTTTTGAATTTCCACTGGAATATCTTCATCGATCCTGTTTGAAATCAAGGATTTGAAAGGACCGAATTGACTTCTCGTTGCAGAGAGCAAATCTATGGTCAGTTCGACCTCATCAAAAGTCATGCTGTGAAGATCGTCGACGACCAAGAGTACTTTTTTTTCGCCCTTGAGCATTTTTAGAATCTGCGACCCTTTTCCGGCATGCCGCTTCAATTCCTGGGCGGCTAAGGCTTCCAGTGCATGTCCTGCAAACGGAACGCCCCGCGCGATTTTGGGAAGAATAGTCTCCGAGGCAAGGCGCACTGGAGAGAAAACCGAAGCTGCGTAACGGATCGATCGCGTTTGGCGACTGGAAATCTGCTCCTCGATCTGTTCGAACAGAGGAAGGCCGTTTTCGTGCTTGGTCTGGGCCGTTATGACAATCAGATTGTCCCCATTGTCCAACGCTTGTTCACATACCTTTAGGAGCAACGAAGACTTACCGACTCCGGCCTCTCCTTCGATTAGAAAGACCGATGCGTGCATGTCGGCGTCGTCAAGAAATTTGGTTAATTCCGCCCATTCCCAATTCCTGTTCGCAAAAGGAAAGGCGGGAATAGGAACGCTCACTGCAGATTCAACGTTCACATGGGTACCCATAATTCCTAGTTATGTGCTCTAGTGTTGCAAGGGGGATCAATGAA
>CAJWOI010000325.1 GCA_913044255.1 uncultured Alphaproteobacteria bacterium | reverse complement strand
ACAGAGTTTGCAATTATAGGAGCGGGTCCCGGCGGTTATGTCGCTGCTCTGCGAGCTTCCCAGTTAGGTGCAAAGGTTATTTTGATCGAAAAACAGTGGTTGGGTGGAGTGTGTCTAAATGTTGGCTGCATACCGACTAAGGCCCTATTGCGAAGCGCTGAAGTCTTTTCCTTAATGGGCAGGGCGGCAGACTTCGGGATAGCGACATCCGCCCCCAGCATCGATTGGCAAAAGGTTCAGGTTCGAAAAACACAGGTTGTAAAACAGCTGGTCGGCGGTGTAACAGCCCTGCTCGAAAAAGCGGGTGTAGAGGTTGTTTCTGGAGAAGCGCGATTTCTCACAACCGACACTCTGGAGGTGAAATCAAAAGCGGGACTTGACTCGATCGTGGCAGATCATATCATTATTGCGACCGGATCACGGGCGGCTCAGCTTCCGATAGCTGGAATACAGAGTCCCAGAGTGATAGATTCAACCGCTGCTTTGGCGTTGAAAAAATTACCGGAATCGATCCTGATTATCGGCGGTGGTGCAATCGGGCTGGAGTGGGCGTCCATGTTTGCGGACTTTGGAACCAATGTAATACTTGTTGAACTGTTACCTCGGCTGGCTCCTCTTTTGGATCGGGATTTGGGGGAAGGCTTGACTTTCAGCCTCAAGCAGCGAGGTGTCAAGATCATGACAAATGCTTCCGTTTCACGAATCGATTCAGGGCACCACGGGTGCCGCGTGACAATCAATACGTCCGCTGAAGAAACCAAGGTCAAAACAGAATACGTCCTGTCCGCAGTGGGACGCTTACCGAATGTAGAGGGACTCAACCTGAAAGAAGCAGAGGTCAGCTACTCACGTAAAGGCATCACGGTCGATAACAGATTGGCTACGACTGCTCGGGGCGTCTTTGCCATTGGTGATGTGGCGACGGAAGGCCCCATGCTAGCGCATGTGGCATCCCGCCAGGGCGCTGTAGCCGTTGAAAACGCACTCGGTTATAACAGTTACATAGACTACACGGCTGTACCCACTTGTATTTTTAGCCATCCGGAAGTCGCCAGCGTCGGGATGTCTGATGAAGAGGCTAGGTTAAAAGGATACGATGTAAAAATCGGTAAGTTCGCATTAGGCAATAACGGCAAAGCAATTGTAAACGGTGAGCCGGAGGGTTTTATCAAAGTTGTGGCTGAAGCGAAAGATAATCAGATTTTAGGAATCCATATCTTTGGGCCTCATGCCAGCGATCTGGTATTAGAAGGAACCCTATCCATTCGATTGGACGCAACGTTGGATGAAATCGAGAGTACGATCCATCCCCATCCAACTCTGGGGGAGGCAATTCTGGAAGCTGCCCTGTCTGCCGGTAGGAAAGCATTGCATTTGCCGGCTTCTTGAATTAAAATCTAAAAGGGTGCACAATGGAGCGAATATTGAACGGGAAAACAACCCTCGTTGTACTTGACGACGATCCCACCGGTATCCAGACTGTTCACAGCAATCTTTTGCTTACCCGCTGGAACCACAATACGTTAACCAAGGCATTAGAGGACAAGATCCCTTTCTTTTACCTCCTGACCAATACCCGCTCATTGTCTGCGCAGGCGGCATCCGGTCTCATTCGCACGGTCGTGGAGGCGGTGCTTGTGGCCAACCAGAACCTCGGTCGCCGCCTGATTTTTATCAGCCGCTCTGATTCGACTCTTCGGAGCCATTTCCCACTAGAAATCGATCAGATCACCTCCGTGCTGGAAAAATGTTCAGGCATCTCCATCGATGCGTCCTTTATGGTCCCGGCCTTCTTCGAAGGGGGTCGGCAGACCATCGAGAATGTACATTTTCTACTGGTAGGCAATGATCTTATTCCCACTGATCAAACCGAATTTGCACGCGATCATGTATTCGGCTATTCGACGTCACGACTTCCCGATTATATCCATGAGAAGACTGATGGCCGTGTGGATGCCGAATCGGTCCGCTCGGTCAGCCTGGAAATGCTGCGGCAGTGGCATCCTCCCAGACTGTCCGCCTGGCTGGGCGACTTGGTCGACAACCAGTGGGTGGTAGTGAATGCTGAAAACTACACCGACTTGGATCGCTTCTGTGTAGCAGTACGGAGTATGCTGGACGAAGGCAAGCAATTTGTGTTTCAATCGGCGGCTTCTTTGGTCAAAAGCTTAACCCGGACTCCGACAAAAGCTCTTCTCGGATCTGAAATCCTGCGTCGGCCCGGACCCGGCTTGGTTGTTGTCGGCTCATATGTTCATAAAACGACCGAGCAGCTGTGGAAACTGCTTTCCCGCAGATATACTGCAGGTGTCGAGTTGGACGTCGGCAGAATCCTCGACTCGCCGGAGCTTCAGTTTGATCGCGTGTTGGCAGACGTAAAAGCGGCTGTGAAGGAGGATCTCACACCGGTTGTTTACACAAACCGCCAGGAGATCACTTTTCCCACATCCCTGGAAAGATTGACGGCCGGCCAGAAGATTTCAGCGTTTTTGAGCCGAGTTGTCAAACAGAGTCCCTTTCGTCCTTCCTTTGTGGTAGCCAAGGGTGGGATCACATCCCACGATGTCCTGGTGGACGGGCTCGAGATCGCTGCTGCACGGGTTGGTGGTCAAATATTGCCGGGGGTACCGGTGATCTTCCTGCCCAAGGACCATCCGTGGGGCACTATTCCCTATGTTATTTTTCCGGGCAATGTTGGGGAACCGGAAGATCTGGCAGCAGCTTTGGATAAACTCGAACTATCAACTCTCCATCGGGCCAAAAAAGGAGGCAAGTGACGATGAAAATAATCTATCGCGGTAATTTACCGATAGTGGAGCTGGTCGGCAGGACTATCCAAAAAGCGGTTGGCAAAGACAGTTATGACACTAGTGTTCAAATGACGGTAGGATTCGCCCGGTATTCCATACAGTACGGAAGGATGGAACCCCATCAGCACGCCGAGGAGCTTCTCTACATTTTGGATGCAAAAAAAAGCTGGCTGCGCTTTGGCGCGGCTAAAAATCGGATGGACGAGCGGATTGCCTTCACGCCAGCAACGATGGTACACTTTCCGGAAATGGAGTGGCATGTTTTCGAATACGAAGAAGACGGTTTTGTGGATCTAATTTTTTTCTACGGACAGGTTGACAACATCCGGCCTGAAGAACCAGTCAAATAGCCTCGGATTTGAAGAACATGGCGCTCAAAGGCATCTATGAGGTAGTTTTTAAACTGGGGGAGCAGGCTGTTGTCGATTATACTTTGGACGTGCTGGTGGGACCGATATCCGGACAAAACTCCAGGAAAGGCTGATCGCTCCCATAGACCAGGTCAGATGGAAATTCTCCAATGGAAAGAACCGTTTAAGCTTTCTGAAAAAATGGTAGGCCAGTCAAGGTTATCATCGGTGGCGCACCGGTACCCCAAGTATTTGTTGATAAAATTGGAGCCGACGGTATACGGATGAGGCTCCCAGCGCCTTCTACCTGGTCCGCTCGCTCTTGGGACATTGAGGATATCTAGTTGGGGTAGATTATGGCGATGAAACCCATTGGAATCGGTGACCGGGATAAAGCATAATACGTAATAAGAACAATTGGGTTGCCGCCTCAGAGGTATATATAGTCGTCGAAGGCGCAGGTTACCTACTCAAAATCGGACACGGGAACATCTGATCCCTGAATATAGATAATTTATGAGGATTTAATTCTAAAGCAGCTATCAATTGTATCGGTATTACTCGGAGCGATGAACCGGATGCTTGGACTCCATGATGGGGATTATTTCGTACTTAAAGAGAGGGA
>CAJWOI010000324.1 GCA_913044255.1 uncultured Alphaproteobacteria bacterium | reverse complement strand
TTAGTCGCCAATTTTATCAGACCAGAATCCGCAGCCTCCCAAAATACGCCCAGTAACAGCGCATCTACCTCACTAAATGAAATCAACTACGACTTCCACCTAGAACCAACGCCACGAGCCCAACCATAAATGCGAGGAACGGTACATACATATCAAGAATTCTCTTCGCCATAGGACCATGAATACATAGGTCCCCCTTATATAATATAAGCCCAATTACACGGGCATGGTCCTGCCAGAATAAAGCCTGCCGACCCTCGCAGTATCTTCCCCCAAAGGGCCTTCAGCAGAAATAACTCTAATACCTTCGTCTATTTTCCGAGCAATAGTATCCGGCGTACCAGACTCAAGGAACCTGACCCCGCTCTCCTTACAGGCTGTAAAAACCTTCCCTCGAGCTTGTATCAGTTCCTCTGTCAACGGCTCAGGAATTTCTACATATCCAAAAGACATGCTCATGTCGCCTGGGCCCCACTCGGCAAAAGCTACTCCAGGAACTGATAAAATCTGCTCGACATTACCAAGAGCTCTTCTGTTCTCTATCTTGAGGCCCAACAAGATTTCGCCACCCGAATTAAGTGGCCAAACATCTGCAATTTTTAAGTACTCCTCAGGAGAAATACCCCAAATTGGTGCGGCTGAGCCCTGTCCTGCTGAGCCTCGACGTCCTTCATCGAGCCCTCTTCCGACCCCCTGACTATGAAAAGGATATCTGCATGCCTCCACAAATGCCTTTACCGCACCGACCGTTTCCGCGTGGCAAAGAACCAGCCCATGCGCACCTCTCGCCAAAACTTGTGTGATCTGCCATGCATTGGATCGAACTGCTTCTTCGCTACTTCCCACAACCGGTAGTTCCACGATCACACCAGGGGTAGGATGACCGCTCGCGGTAGGCCCACCTTCAAACAGGCCATTCATATATTCCTCAAGTCCCTTCAAATCAAACGTGCCATGTTCCATACCTATGTTTATGTAGTCCGCCCACGTGCTAGCCATCTCCTTCCCAACCGCATAGGTTAAGGTGGCACCTATATGGGCGCCGGTGTAATAGATTGGCTGGTCCTCTTCCAGCAGTTCCAAGGCTCGGTTGATCCTGGCAGCCATCGTTTTCCTTTCTAGTACTTGCGCGGGTGTATGTTAAAGGATCGCAAACCATGCTTGCATTCAAATTCCAGCTTATACAATTTGATTGGCCATGGAGCATAATTGCTAGCGATCCAGGTCCGCCAATTCGCCAAAACCATGGTGTGCTCACAAGGTATGGGGGCGTACCTTTCCCTAGACCCTTGTGGAGGGGATCTTTATGAAAATTGCAATAATCGGGGTCGGAGCGATGGGGTCGGTTTACGCGGGATTTCTCGCCAACGCGGGAAACGAGGTATGGGCCCTTGATGTGCAGCTTGATCACATAGAGGCAATTCGCAAAAGAGGCCTCCGAATTGAAGGAATCAGCGGGGATCGTGTTGTTGAAATAGCGGCAACTACGGATGCCAACGATGTTGGTCCTTGTGACCTAGTGGTCATTGCCACCAAAGCTATGCACGTCAAAGCAGCGGCTAAATCGGCAAGGCCACTTCTTAGAGAGAACACTACCGTACTCACAATTCAAAATGGAATAGGTAGTTTCGAAAAAGTAGCCAGCTTGTTGGGGAAAGAAAAGATTGCGATCGGTGTCGCGGGAGGTTTTGGAGCATCAATTAAAGGACCCGGCCATGTCCATCACAATGGTATGGAATTAATCCGTTTTGGTGAAATGGTAGGGCCAGTGACTACCCGTCTCAAAAAAATTGCCGACATCTGGTCTGACGCAGGGTTTAACGTCAAGACGTACGATGACATACAAAGAATGGTCTGGGAAAAGCTTATTTGCAACGTATGCTTCAGCGGAGTTTGTACTGTGTCCCATTCTCAGATTCGAATGGTGCTCAACAATACCCATCTCTGGAAAATAGCCAAAGGATGCACGCAAGAAGCGTACCAGGTCGCCCAAGCGAAAGGCATTCAAGTATCTTTTGATGAGCCGATAGCCTATGCCCGTGCGTTCGGGGAAAAAATGCCAGACGCTAGACCGTCCATGTTGCTCGATCATATGGCTGGGAAAGCCTCAGAAATTGATGCGATTAACGGTGCAATCGTTCGAGAAGGCAAAGCGATGAAAATTCCTGTGCCCTTTAATACCGTGATCTCCTCCTTAATAATAGCGGAAGAGAATAAGATGGGATGGCGCTAACTGACACAGGAACTATCCGAGTCGCGTATGGTTTTGGGGTCTTATTTAATGACCTTTAGAGTTGATCTATAATATCACATCTATGATGTAATAGAATGAAATATAATAAATAAAAGGTACAGTTTTCAATGGGAAAATTGCAAGGTAAAGCAGCTGCCATTACTGGTGGAGGCACAGGTATTGGTAAATCCACCGCCACATTGTTTGCCAGAGAAGGTGCGCGGCTTGCCATTATTGACTGGTCTGAGAAGGCAGGGGAAGAGACCGCGACTGAAATAAATAAATCAGGAGGAGAGGCGCACTTCATCGAGGCCAATGTGAGTGAACCCGATGAAATGGAAAAAGCAATAAAAGAAGCAGCCAGAAAACTCGGTGCTCTACATATTCTACATAATAATGCGGGGGGCTCATCTGCCCGCGACGGCATTGCAACCGATTTACCAATTGATGAATGGTGGCGAACGATCAAGGTAGACCTGTTCGGAACATTCCTTGGCTGCAGATTTGGGATCCCTTTTCTTGCCCAATCTGGCGGCGGATCCATCATTAACATGACGTCCGTTCGGGCTATCGTTGGTGCCAGAGGAGCCGCAGCCTATTCCGCTGCAAAAGGAGGCATAATTTCCCTTACAAAAGCACTTGCCCCTGAATGTGCAGACGACAATATTCGAATCAACGCGATCGCGCCGGGCGCCATTCGGACTGCACGAGTCCAAAAACTACTAGATAAAGCTGAAGAGACTGGGAACGATATGATCGTGGCACGCCACTTGCTCGGCCTTGGGGAACCGGAAGATGTGGCCAACCTGGCGCTATTTCTAGCATCAGATGACTCCCGGTTGATCACCGGATCAGTCATTCCGGTAGATAGCGGTACTAGCGCAACCTAGCCACCCTAACAAAAACTGCCCCCCAATGACCACACATGAACCGGAAAATTCCATTAAAATACGCCAATGGGTACCAATTTTGCTCACCATATTTGGACTGGCATATTTAAGTTGTGCAATCTTGTGGAACGAACTTGGTATTAGCCAATAGCTACCATTTCCTAAGAAATGGTAGCTATTTTGTTCAACACCCTTGCCTGAATATCAATGTACGGATGGGAGTGTAAACTCAGGAACGTTCAGCACTGACAATCCAGGTACCAAAACGCATTTGCACACCTGTGGAATTTTCGTATGGCTTAAGCGCACATTGTATCGCCTCCAGGCATTTTTGCTTTGTCCCGTTACCCGCAAGAGCAAAAGGTTCCGACATCGGCCCCATTTTAGAAATAAAGCCCGCGGCATCCTGAACGTTTTGGCCGAGACTATGATCGATATCAAAACGCTCAAGCTCGATCTTTGACCACCCCGCCTTACCTAATATTTCTCTGACACGAGCCTCCCTCTCCATCGCAAATTGACCTGGCGCATCGGTCTCGGGTGGAGGCGGAATTTCAAGAAATTCCTTTGATGCACCAGTGGGGATACGAATCCATGGATTATCTTTACGGTCCGCCCAGCAAACGTACACAAGACGGCCTCCCCTCCGCACGGCACCATGGAAGTTTCGAAAC
>CAJWOI010000323.1 GCA_913044255.1 uncultured Alphaproteobacteria bacterium | reverse complement strand
TAACATAGCCGAGCACACCGGCTCTACACCATATTTTTCCATCAACCGGAAACATTCTCGGATAGCATCGAGGTCGACCTCTTTCTTGATAATCTTGAGAATTTCGGGATCACCGCTTTCTACGCCGCAACTCATTCGGACCAGTCCTGCCTTGGCCAGAAGTTCCATCATTTCATCGTTAATCAGATTGGCTCTTGTCCAACCTTCAAACGTGATGGGGATGTTACGTTTAATGATCTCTTCACATAATTCAATAGTATGACGTTTCTTGAGAGTGATGTTTGAATCCATGAAAAAGAAATGGCGGACATCATAGGTACGGTAATGGAACTCCAATTCATCGACGATGTTCTTCGCTGAACGAAACCGCATTTTAGCAATGTTGCCATCGTATTTAACATCTGAGCTTTCGCTACAAAACGTGCATTTGAACGGACAGCCACGTGACATCATAATTGAAACATATTTGCCTATCTTGCGATTCTTCCAAAGCCCGAAGGTCATTTTGTATTCTTCGATCTGGGTTAAATGAATGGCTGGCAACGGGAGCTTATCCAGATCAGGAAACAAGCGACGAGGTTTATTTTGAACGATTTCCGCACCACGCCGCCAAATTAGTCCATCAATATGAGAATAATCGTCGCTAGAAGCTGCAAAAGTGTCCAGGAATTCAGGCCACGTTTCCTCAGCCTCGCCAACTACAGCGAAATCGAACGTTTCGTAAAGAACCTTTGACTTTAGTATGTTGACATGATCGCCACCGATAATCGTTGTTACCTTAGGGTATGCAAGCTTGATTTTCTCTGCCGCCAGCACCGCCTTATGGTAGATGGGCGATGTGGCAGTCAGGCCGACCAAATCATATTTATTGGCTGCAACACGGTCACACAGGGCCTGAATCGTAACGTTTTCTACATCACAGTCTATAAATTCAACGTGATGGCCTTTGTCCTCGGCTAGGGTGGCGAGATAAAGAAGGCCAAGCGGAACTTGGGGGTTTCGGCTTTTACCAATGTGGGTGAAGCCACCCAAATCTTCTGTCCAGGTCGGCATGGCCAGGAGGATATTGAGCTTTCGGCTTCCTTCTACTAAAGCCCAGGCGGTCCGTTCCTCGCGGAATTCAGAGCCGTATACATTGCCATCAGGCATAACTGTAGTACTGAGGTCGATCCCCGTCATGTCTGAGCCATCGATGACGGCTCGGCTCAAATCCGCACCACTCAGATCAGCACCCGACAATTTGGCGCCGCTCAGATCCGTATTAACCATGACAGCATTTTCCATGTCAGCGCCGGCCAGTTCCACGTTGCATAGTTTTGAACCTGAAAGATTGGTTTTGAAAAATGTACTTCCAGCCAAGGTCGCGCCGGTAAGATCGCAATCAATCATCGAGGCTTCAGAAAAATTGCAGCCGCTCAGATTGGCATTTTTTAGTGAAAGCTCCTCAACTGAAAGGCCAGAAAAATCCGTGCCGGCAAACTCAAGCCGGTCCCGTGACGGGTCCAACCTCTGGCGTTCAATTTCTGCGATTAGCTCTTCGCGCGTCATGACCATAGACTTCTTCCTTTAAACCGGAGCACAAAATGAATATTTTGGAACCCCTAACGACTGGTTCTGGACTCTGTATAAAATGAAACCGTCATTTGCACAAGGTGTTGTCTGGGGATAATTTTGGTAAAATTTTTAAGGTTTTATAAGTATAACGGACAACAAAAAGGAGCTCATATTTGTTTGTTCTTCTCAAACGGGTGTGCTTTATCTGGAGGGAATTAGTATGCTAGAATTACGGTAATCGGCCCTAGTTATTCACTCCAGTACGTAAGTTGCTTTGAAAAAAATATTAATAGTAAATTTGATGATTTTGGTGGTTGGGTTAATGGCGGGTGCCCAATGGCATCGGGCGGATATATTTCCTTTTCCGCAACTGCGGGCCTGGAAAGAATTGCGTATTGATCGCTCTCACTTACCTCCACTGGTAGATAAAATTGTTACTCGTTACCGAAAAGGAATCCCGTTATTTTCCGACAGAACCTATATCGACTCCATCGGCGACCCGCGATTGGACGGAACGTTTATTATTCAGATTCCGAGGCATGGGAAGGGTAATATTGACGTAAAATTCAACATGAGAGTTACCGTGTACCGGATAGTTAACGAGAAAACCGACAACTTAGTATACGAGGGATGGGAAACCACCGAAATTCAAGTCAAGGTTGGAGGTAGATCAACTTTTCACAACCGATTGATTAGAAAGGATTTTCCTCCAGGCATTGTCACGTTTCCATTAGGGGCGGGCATTTCCACATCACCCATTCTGATAAAGCCGATTGATTATTCACCTCCCGTGCCCGTATTTGAACTCATAGACAAGAACAAAGATCAGTGAATACCAAATGGTTTTACTTAGATGATGCAAGTCCTTCATTCATCTATGCTGGGCATTTTTCACCGGAGGGTCATGCCAATATTTCCATTTGAAACAATAATACGTTAATTAAAGGGTTATGTGCTCCAGCAACTGAACTAAACACATTTCACTTACTTTTTATATTCAACCGAAAAAAGCTGATGTTGGTGCGTAATCACTATGTTGAACTCCGTTCTTAAAGACTAAAGTACCCAGCAATAGGAGTGGGGGAATAAGGGCGTAGATCATAAATTTAACGTACAGTCTGCGGTTTGATGCTATTAAAAAATATAGAAATATGGAAGGTATGGCGCCAACAACTGCAGTTTGGAGGCTGGAGACTAATAGTAGTCCGGCACTGCCAATTACAAGGGCACTATTTGTGCTTTTTTTTATCCAAAAATTGGAGAATGACCAGGCCAGCAAGGCCAGAAGAAACGGATTAAACAAATCTCATGATCCGCCGACAAACCAAATGTCCCAGGCTAACAGTCTGATCGACAGTAAAGCAGCGGTAATGATTGCGAGCCAGTTAGGCAGGCTGAAATTTCGCAACGTTAGGTAAACCAATCCAGCGGCAAATAAATCAGCAATCGACACCAGAAATAATTAAGCCAGTGGCGCGTATCCTGCCAGCAAAAAGGAAAAAGCGAACCAGTCTCTGATATAGGTCGCTGGAGTAACGGTATGAGAAAACCAAATGTATTCCCAAAAATGTTCCGTAAGGGCCTCGAAATAGAGATTATTTGCAAGCAGAGATGCAGATGTGTTCACAAAAACTGCAGGGTCACTTTGATATTGGTCCAAGAAGACAAAGAACCGTAAGGCAAAACCACCAACTAAAATTAGGTAAAACCAGAAGTGAGTTGGCAACAGTTGATTTTAAAGGCAGGTGCATACATAGGATTTGTTCGCCGTCAGACTTTTTGAGAATTTATAGCAGTTGAGCCACAGATTGTTTCATGCTAGTTCGGCGTATTATATTAGGCGGTGTCCTTACGAAGATGCAAGCGCTGGGATTCGATTACCATTCGTTTGATCCTTTGAATTTGTTTTAAAATGCCCGGTCCTGCCCGAAGTAGACATTAGCGGAAACTCTGTTCTGCAAATTTCATCATAACGCTGGTGAAAATAATTATCGACGGTTTCCGATTTCATCGGTGAATGAGGATTTCTGGGAGCTGATATGATTGGTCGTTTTAAATTAGTATTTAGTCGAGTATAAACTCTGCAACAGCGAAATATACATGCTCTCGTTATGCAAAATTTCTTATACCCATAACAACCGTTACTCACTAAATGATCGGAACAAAGGTTAATGTTTTTAAGTGGTTTGCCCATGAATTCAAAACTTAATTTAATTGACGGAATTATAATCCTATTTTTTTGTATTATTGTTTTAATGCGTTTT
>CAJWOI010000322.1 GCA_913044255.1 uncultured Alphaproteobacteria bacterium | reverse complement strand
AAACGGTACCCCGACGCCTAAACAACCAAATACCCCGGCATCAAGATAAGTTCCGCCCGGCAAACAAATTCGAGCAAAACTCAATATGTCTCCTCCATCCGCTATGACTATGGAATTCTCGTTAAGGACGTCTCGGATTGCTCCGAGCAATCGATAAGGATGCATGAGTCCGTCAGCCCCGGGCTCCGCCCCCGACATTTTTTCCCGCAAGGCGTTTACGCGCTCCAAATGCTTTAAACGCAACCCATCGGCCCAGTTGTGGTCAGTATTCGGTTTGCGACTTCCTCCCACATGTACCATCGCCTCACATGCCTCTCGCACATTTCCTAATAATTCAATGTCACCACGCCGGCCATCACGCAATTCTTCTGCGTTATCAGCAATACGTAAGAAACGCGCATTGGGAAATACTGCTACGGACCCATAACCCAATTGGTAGTCCAATTTCCGACCAATCGTGACCACTAGATCAGCATCACGCATGGCAATGCCTCGCACCGCATTTACCACCGACGGATGATCTTCCAAAACGATACCGCGACTCTCTTGCGTATCCAGGTACACCGCTTTACTCGCTTCCAACAGCCCCATTAACGCGGAACCAGATGCGCGAGCGCCCCGTCCCGTGATCACCAGTGGTCGTGACGCGCTCCAAAGCATATCGACTGCCCGCGAAACTTTTTTTAAACTTTGTGATTGATCCTGTGCGAACTCCCCCGCTGAATAACATTCAGAAGTCAAATAGTTACTTACTCGTGCGCGAAGTACATCCGTCGGAATCTCCAAAAATACTGGTCCGCGGGGCGTGCCCGTCCCCAACGCGACTGAAAGCACCATATCCAACTCATGCGAAAGACGCCGGGGCTCCCATACCGAAACCGCGGCTCGCGTAATCGGGCGCATTAGATCTATCTGAGGTATTTCCTGTAATGCCCCAGCGCCATATTGTGGGCGTGGAACCGCGCCGCCGACTATTAATACTGGTGCCCGCGCTTTGTACGCGTTTGCCACGGCAGTGATAGCGTTGGTTACTCCTGGTCCAGCAGTAACTAGTGCGACCCCGATGTCCCCGGTAAGCTCGGCCTCGGCATGTGCCATATGCACTGCAGCTCGTTCATCACGTGTATCCACCACCGCCCCGCCAAAACGGACAATGGCATCCCAAATGGGTTGAATATGCCCGCCCTGTAGACCGTAAAATCGGTTGATGCCAAACCGTAGGAGAACACGCGCAATCAATTCGGCGCCGGTATCGTCTCTACTTTCAGTAGTTCCAGGCATTATGGGTTCATCGAATTAATTTTAGGCCATGGGCCATAACCTAAAAACGCCGCAATCATTTGTCAGGCGTGGCGCCAGGCAGTTAACACTCCCCGCAGAGCGGCTACGAAAGGCATCGGCTGATCCAGCATGAGATGGTGATGAGCTTCCGGAATACCTATCACCGGGGCCTCTTCGCCTACCAGACCTTTGATAAAACCAAGTGTATCATCATCCATCAGTTTTGAGTCCTCACCATAAATGAACGCTTTCCGGCATGTCGCCGCAGCCAAATATTCGTGAAAGGGTTCTCCAAATCTCTGATTTGCCATGGCGCTGCCATCCCATTTCCAGCACCAACCCTTCGGATCTAGTTTTAACGAATGTCTACCAATATGCTCTACAAGAAATGCATTCTTGCAGGGCTGCGAGGGCATCAAACGGAACCGTTTTAGGGCTTCGTTAAAGTCAGAATAGTAACGCTTATTGCCCATGCGTGGGCGACGTTTCACATCTTCTTTGCGTTTTTCTGGAGGCCGGATTGGAGTGTCAACAATTATGATACCTGTGAGTTCACCGCCGTATAGCTGGCCAAATCGGCTTGCCATAAAACCGCCAAAGCTGTGACCCACAACATACGTCGGGGCAACAAAATTTGCGTCGGCAATAACACCCCGCATGTCAGAGACACGAACATCCGAATCATAGGATAAACGTGAACCGCTATCGCCCATGCCAGAGAGGCACAATGCGGCTACGTTTAAATCCTGTGCCAACATTGGCGCCAAGAAACTCCACCAATGCGCATGCCCTCCACCACCGTGAACGAGAAGCAAATTCCCTTTGACCTCTTCCTTTGCCGGCCAGTAAAGGTAGTGAACTGCGCATCCGTCAACATCTACAAAGCGAGATTTTCCAGCATCAGCGATGGCCGCATGGAACCAATCCGGAGCATCAGATTGCACCATTAGGCATTTGTTCAGACGTTCCTCCTCCATGAAACTTGATCTCTATTCTTTTTATATACAGCCGGGTACGCGCATTAGCCCTACGAATACAGGGGAAACCAAACACACTGCCTAGGGAATACCATTCCGAGCGGCATGCAATCTAATATGTGGGCTGACCGACGCAACCACCTGACCGGCTGGAGACCGTTGTCGGATCTCGCGCACCAGTTTTTCAAGAACAGCCCTTGCAAAATCGAGATAGTCCTTAGCATGCAGAACAAATGCATCTAGCCCACCGATTACGTTCTCTTCGTAGTAGGAATCCACAAACGGTTGCTCATTGATAATCGCGATGCCATTGATGGTTACGCCCAGAGAAAGGGCCCGATCGCGCACACTAGTAGGAAGAGGGCCGTCATTTCCACGCCCATCCCCCATAACGTTTATGACGAGATGATTACCATTAAAGTCGTTGCTTTGAAGCTGCCGTAGGCCAAAATGTATGGCGCCACTTATTGAGGTTGCACCCCCCGCAAAAGCTCGAGGAGCTGCCAGTATAAGATCCGCAAATCGCGCTGCGCTCTCAACGTCTGATATCTGACTCCAATCCACCACTACATCCTGTGCCCAGGTACCAGACCATTGCATCACAGCCATGGCAATACCGCCCGAGTTCAGACTCTCAATGGCAGCTATAACCTCCGGGTGACGAAAAGCGGCGGCCAAACCTGTCATTTGCAAATCGTATTCCGAGTTGTCCACACTGGATGAAATGTCGACTGCAAGGACCATTTCAATATCCACTAACTGCGGCTCAGCGCTAACTACTTTGCATAGAAGCAGAGATGCACTCACCGCACACCACATTCCTGTCAGTATTCGACACACTCTCATGGCAAGGCCCTAACAATTCGAAGGCCAATAAATTTGCTTTTTGCTTCCTTGCCCATACCGGCACGACTAGCGGACCGTGCTTCGTGTGGCGCGCTCTGCCAATCGCCACCACGATAGACCTTCTCGGTACAATCGCCAACAGAGTAGGCATCGGTGGATTCATCGTTTGCTATGTCCGAGGAGTGGGTTCGAGCTCTGCCGTCTGTTGGTGCCCCGTAGTAGCTCTCATACCAACAGTCCTCCACCCATTCCCCGACGTTACCTAACATGTCATAAAGACCGAACGCATTTGCTCGGTAAGAGCCAACTGGTGCACCTTCCTCATACCCATCACTGCAACTGTTCTGTCCAGTCAGATTTGCAAACTCGCAAGCCATACCTTCCAACTTATCCCAAAATCTCGCCTCTGTAGTCCCGCCTCTCGCAGCGTGTTCCCATTCCGCTTCAGTTGGAAGCCGGTACTCAAAAGCAGTTTTGGATGTCAACCACGCCACATATTTTTTGCTATCATCCCAGCTAATCTCAACGGCCGGGTGCGTCCGTTTCCACCCTCGATAACCAAACTCTGAATCGCCTTCTGATTGTGTGTGTGCAACCAAGTCACAAGCGCGCTCAGACACACAACTTTTCCATTCGGCAATCGTCGTTTCATAAAGGGATATTGCAAAGGTTGCCGGAACTGAAACTTTATGTTGTGGGCTTTCGTGCTGGGTGCGTCCCA
>CAJWOI010000321.1 GCA_913044255.1 uncultured Alphaproteobacteria bacterium | reverse complement strand
ATCCATAAGGAATAACATCATTCTCAACGCCCGACATTCCACCAATCATTGCGTGCTTTCCAATTCGAGCAAATTGATGAACAGCACTTAGGCCACCCAGAATAGCATAATCCCCAACCTCAACATGCCCCGCTAGTGTAGCATTATTTGCCATGATCACGTGATTTCCTATGTGGCAATCATGTGCGACGTGGGCACCAACCATAAACAAACAGTCACTACCCACCTCAGTCAACATTCCACCGCCTTCGGTCCCAGGGTTCATGGTTACATGTTCTCTGATCACATTGTTGGATCCTATCAACAATCGTGATGGCTCACCTTGATACTTAAGATCCTGTGGAGCGTGGCCAATTGATGCGAATGGCAAAATTTTATTACGCGGTCCGATCTCAGTGGCACCAGTTACAACCACATGAGATTCGAGCATACTATATTCACCAAGTAATACTCCTGAGCCAACTACACAATATGGGCCTACCAGTACATGTGCGCCAATTTGGGCTCCGGATTCAATAATCGCTGTGCGATGGATTTTGGCTTCCTCAGCAGTTTTTGTGTATAGGCGATCGTCCATGCATTCAGTTCCAGTATTATTCTCGATCCACAATCATAGCCGCAACTCTCGATTCAGCCACCAATGTACCCTCCACTGTAACCTCACATGAAAATTTCCATACGTTCCTGTGCTTACGTTCTTTTTCCACGTGGATTAGCATTTGGTCCCCCGGTACAACGGGTTTCCGAAATCGTGCTCCGTCAATACTCATGAAATAAACCAGTTTCCCCTCGGACTCAGCCCCTAAGGACTGCACTACGAGAAGCGCCGCAGTTTGCGCCATTGACTCAATAATTAGGACTCCCGGCATCACGGGGGCAGAAGGAAAATGACCTTGGAAAAAATGCTCATTGAAAGTAACATTTTTTATGCCTATAGCGCTTCGATGAGGGATTATCTCCGCCACGCGGTCAACGAGTAAAAACGGATACCGATGCGGAATCATCTGCATGATCCGCTTAATATCTATCTCCAGTATCTGGCCCGCGGAAGTTTTTTTATCCATATCAGCCGCCTTTTCGAGATCGCTTAACCAACCTCACTAGAGTGGCAACTTGTCGTTTCCACTGACCAAGTGGAACAGCTGGTATACCCCCGTATCGTTTACCAAAAGATAAATCTTTAGTAACCCCGCTTTTTGCTGCCACGATTGCCCCGTCATCGATTTTGAGATGGCCTGTCACCCCAACCTGTCCTCCTAATACGACGTCATTGCCAACCCATGTACTTCCAGCAATCCCGGTCTGAGCAGCTATCACGCATCTCTTACCTAACCGAACATTATGAGCGATTTGGACAAGATTATCGATCATACAACCCTCACCAATAAAAGTATCAGACAAGGCCCCTCGATCAATTGTTGTGTTAGCACCGACCCGTACATCATCCTCGATCACGACAGCCCCAATCTGCGGCACGACCACATGACCTGTATTGTTCATGGCAAAACCAAATCCTGACTGCCCAATGCGTACTCCAGAATGGAGCATTACACGTGCACCGATACGACTGTGGGTAATCGTTACGTTTTGTCCAATCTGACAGTTTTTACCAATTATCACACCATCACCAATGACGGTATTGGCCCCAATAAAACATCCCTGAGCAACTTCTGCGCTCTCACCAATCACCACACCAGATTCAATTTGGCAATCCATCCCAACACTAGCCGATCTGTGGACGAAAGCACTTGGGCTGACACCAGGAAATTCCACAGAAACGAGTGGGTAAAACATTTGCGCCGCTATCGCATACGCGCCATATGGGTTGTTACTCACCAGCAAAGTTACCCCACCTGGCGCATGTTCCACGTTTTTAGAACTGACAATGACGACCCCAGCATTGGTGTTTCTAAAATCGTTTAAGTACCTAGAATTGCTCAAAAAACTAAGATGGCTGATAGTCGCCTGTTTCAACGACGCGATATTCTCAATCAGCTTATCGCCCTGGCTCGGATCATTCAAAGCAGCATCGATTGCCACTGAGATATCGCGAAGGGCGAATGGCCCTTTAGGTTGGAAAAAACGAAGATTTATCATACCGTTATTGAGGTGATTCCTCCTGAGGAACAACAGTTACTACTGGCAACCTTTCATTCAAAATCGTGATTACTAGATCCGAGAACTCGTAATTTTTCGCTACCATCAAAAGTTGTGTTTTATCTAGGACTAACGTGAACTTTCTCTCCTGCGCAATTTCCGCAATGATTTGTATCGCCGCCATGTCAATCTGCTGCATACCGTACGCCAGCATATTCTCTAGTTTTTTATTCCGCTCATTCACATCACGTTGCAATTGTTCTACTTTGTTAGCAAACTCTGACTCTCGTGCAGCGAATGCTTCTGGAGTCAATATTGCACGTTGACCAGCCAAATCTTCTTGCTGGGTCCGAAGTCCATTTTCTCGAGCAGAAATCTCATCCCTATATGCTTTTTCTTGAGCTTCAAATTCGTTTCGAACATTCTCCCCAGCAAGAGATTCTCTAATAATTTGTTGCCGGTCGACAACACCAAGGCTGAACGGTTCCTGCGATTGTTCCTGTTCTGCCGCCATTGTCGTGCAAGACCATGCCAATGCGATTCCATAGAACAGCATTGAAATAAGGGACGTTCCCTTCGAGAGATCCAGTCGATCTATTGCCATTAGTATTAGTCCTTAACTAAAGTTTACCTTTTTAAAAGAACGTCCCAACACCAAAAGAAATGAATTCTGTTGCATCAAAATTTTCGCTCAGTATTGGTCGAGCATAGTCCAATTGGACTGGCCCAAACGGTGAGTCCCACGATATTCCAAAACCCACGGATGCCCTTAGAGATCCGGCATCACTTAAATTTGGAAAATTATCCTCATCAACATCTTGTAAACTTCCAGCCACTGAAAACACTCGAGCTTTAATACCAAGCTCCTTCGGCAATCCAAATGGAAATGCTAGTTCCGTAGTAGCCTTATATAAAAAATTACCCCCAAGTGCATTATCGTTAGATGTGTCACGGGGTCCCACCCCACCCACCTCAAAACCCCGAAAGCCTCTGCCCCCAAGGAAAAACCGATCAGAAATTTTAACATCTTGTCCGCCTAAACCCGCGATGTATCCTACTTCTCCAAGCAACGAGGCGACCCAACCATCCCAGAATGGTTCGTATTTCCCTGCCTCTATCTTGCTACGAAGCCACTCACGATCGCCCCCCAAACCAGCAAGATCGTTGCTGAGTCGGTAAAAATAACCATCCGAAGGATTCAATCGTCTATCCAATTTATTGTACGCTAAGGTTTGGCCTATACTCGATATAACAAATTCGCCTTGTTGCGCCGCAATGGATGGAGACGATCCGGCGAATGCACGGAGATCCACTGACTTTAAGCCGTATCTAATTTCTTGGGCCAAATACTCAGCCAAGGGATAACCCAGCCTCAAACTAAAACCCAGTCGATCTCTTTCGAAAGCGCTTTGTCTAAATTCTCTACTAGTATCAAAAACATCAAATCCCGCTGATACATCCCGGTTTAAAAAGTAAGGCTCCGTGAAACCTGCTTCTATATTCTGGTTAATTCCTGAAAGCGTAAAATCAAGCCTAAGATCTTGCCCGCGACCCAAAAGGTTTCTTTCCCGGATCCCTGCTGTAGCAAGGGGCCCTACGTCACTAGAGAAACCTGCGCCAAAGGTAAGTTCACCAGTTGATTTTTCACTTACATCAATATTCAATACGTCCCTATCCGAGACACTCCCTGGCCGCTTTTCGATATCTATCGATGCAAAAAAATCGAGGTCTTCTA
>CAJWOI010000320.1 GCA_913044255.1 uncultured Alphaproteobacteria bacterium | reverse complement strand
GCCGCGTCCTCCCTACTGGTGCTGTCAGTGTTTGGTTGGGCGGCGGGTGTCATACCTGCCATCATCGATGCAACCATTGTCGTGAATGTGGTCATGCACAACACGATGTGGGTTCCCGGCCATTTCCATTTTTATCTGATGCTCGGCATGATAGCCATGGCGTTTGGTTTCATGTTCTACCTTGGCAAGGCAGAAACAAAACGTGAAGATAGTGCCTTCGATAGTCTGGCTATCTGGCTCTACGCTGGCGGCGGACTCGCATTTGTATTTGCATTCTTAATGGGTGGGGCAGAAAGTGTTCCCCGACGCTGGGCGGTACACTTGCCGGAATGGGTAGCTTATGATCGCTATGGCGCTGTTTGCGCGGTTGTGGTGGTGCTTGCCACTGCGTGGTTCCTGGTGCGATACATCGGGTTCGTGAGGTCAGCCGCTGAAGTTGCTGTGGTTGGGGCTGAGACCACGCAAGAAGAAGGCTGATAATGCATGCGCAAGAGAAGGGATAATGCGCCTGACTGTATTGATATTCACCATCCTCGTAGCAGGCAGTTCAGTCTTATGGTTGGAAACTGACGGGTTCCAGGCATTCACCTCAGAGCGGGCGAGACGGCTTGCGGTGACCGCCACGCCAAAGCCCTTACCCATTGTGACATTGCAGGATCAAAATGGTCGTGAATTTGGGTTTGCAGACTATAACGACCGCGTCGTACTCGTCGATTTCATTTATACCCGATGCCCTACAATGTGCCCAATCATGGGCGCTCGGTTTCGGCAATTGCACCGGTCTATGGAAAACATCAGTGCTGACAAGCGATTTTCCTTGCTGAGCATCAGTTTCGATCCCGAACACGATACCCTTGATGTTCTCAGCAGCTACGCCGATACGTTTGGTGCCGATGGAAGCTCTTGGCGAATGGCACGTGTCAACGATCAAGCTAAGCTGGATTTTCTGCTCCGGGAGTTAGGAGTTGTGGTCATTCCCGATGAGTTCGGTGGCTATCAGCACAACGCGGCAATCCACGTCATTGATCGAGGTGGTCGTGTCGCATACATTTTGGACTACGACGTTTCAAGCGAGCAGATCCAACAAGTTGTACAACAATTATGAGGCCGACATCTTACACAATCGACCACACAGTCAGCTTTCTGGTATTTTGAAAAATACCCTGAAAGCGATTCAGCCAACTACCCTCGCGTGGTTGCTTTTTCTTGTGTTGCTGGTGACAAGCAAGCAGCTGGAATTGACGATGGCGGGACATGTTTTGATTCAGTTGCCACTGCTGGTTGTTTGTGGCTGGCTGATTACCCCATCATTGCCATCCCGGTTGAAATCCAGTATCGAGAAGTACAACGAGTATGGGATCCCTGGAATTCTCATCGTAATCTTCACAGCACTTTTTTGGATGCTGCCGCGCTCCCTGGATGCAGCCTTGGCAACCCCGGTTATGGAATTTGCCAAATTCGTAACTTTGCCGACGCTGATCGGTATACCCTTAGCACTCAGCTGGCCATTAATGACACCGGTAGCCAAAGGATTTGTCATCGGTAATTTGCTATCCATGCTCGTTGTCCTGGGTTGGTTGTATGCCCAGGCACCGGTGCGCTTATGTAACTACTATCTGATCAACCAGCAGCAACAAACCGGCACCCTGCTGTTGGTGATTACTGCAGTAATTGCGCTGTATTTCACCCTGAAATGTTTTTTCTTCAATAAAAACTTGGAAGTAGGTGCACTTTGAGGCACTCCCTATCCCGATTTACTAAAAAAAAAGAATGTATGGGGATGTTGAGTTTTGAAATCACTAAAGTATCTTTTTGACAATAATTTGGCGTGGGCAACCACAATCAAGGAAAAAGATCCAGAGTTTTTCTCACAATTATCCAAGCAACAGACTCCCGAGTATCTATGGATAGGCTGTTCAGATAGCCGAGTTCCTCCGAACCAATTAGTAAACCTGCCTCCTGGTGAAATATTTGTACATCGAAACATTGCAAATATTGTTGTTCATACAGACTTAAATTGTCTTTCTGTAATACAGTACGCCGTGGAGGTCCTCAAAGTTAAAAATATTATAGTCTGTGGTCATTATGGGTGCGGCGGTATTAAGGCGGCCTTGGAAGAACAAGAGCATGGTCTTATCGATAATTGGCTGCGGCATGTTAAGGATGTTCATCGTTTCAATGCTGAAAGATTTGAAGGATTAACCCATGACGAGAAGTTAGATTTACTCTGTGAGATAAATGTAAAAGAACAGGCAACAAACATTTGTAACACAACTATTGTACAAAACGCTTGGAAACAGGGATGCGAGCTCTCCGTTCACGGATGGATTTATAACTTGGAAAATGGGATCCTAAAAGATTTGGATACTTGTGTTACCTCAAGCGATGTGAACAGAAGAAAAACATAGTCATGCGTAAGTTGAATAAAAGACAGTAAGTAACCTGTCATGGCTTAGCGATGGCACAGTATTCTGAATGGCTCAGTACTACTGGCTACAAGGGCCATAAAAATGACAGCAACAGGGCATATTGCAGTAGAATTGTGCTGATTCTACTCTCCCTTGTTGTTTTTTCGAGCTCAACTTCATGCGCCAATTACCAAACCCAAAGAAGCTGCTGGTTTTAAACGCACTGCTTCTTCTGTTTATGTTTCCCACACTGCTTTTCGGGCAAGACTCGGTCAGGTCGTCGCTGCGGGTAATGACTTTCAATATTCGTTACAACAATCCCAACGATGGAGAACATGCCTGGCCCAATCGTAAGGAAAGGGTAGCGAGCCTGATACGATTTCATCAAGCTGATTTGATCGGCATGCAGGAGGTGCTTAAGAATCAGATCGACGATCTGGAATCTTTATTACCCGGCTACAGCTGGATAGGAGTAGGGCGTGACGATGGAAAAGAAGCAGGAGAGTTCTCGCCCATCTTTTACCGAACAGACCGTTTCCAGCTTACTGATAATGGCACCTTCTGGTTGTCCGAAACACCCGAGGTAATCGGCAGCAAGAGTTGGGATGCTGCCATAACGCGCATTGCAAACTGGGCTCAGTTCAGCGACCGCAATACCGGCCAGACTTTCCTAATGCTCAACACCCATTTTGATCATCGTGGCGAGCAGGCCAGGCGTGAGAGCGCCAAACTAATAGTCGATCATTTACAAGGCCTGACTGCTGAAAATCCAATAATCGTCACCGGTGATTTCAATGTTCCCCCCAGCTCGCCTGCCTATGCCACTATGCTCAGCTACTTGAAAGATTCCCGCTTAGTGTCGCAAATTCCGGCTCACGGGCCGGAAGGAACATTTGCTGGATTTACCGTTGGGTCAACGGCAAATCAAAATAGAATCGATTACATCTTCGTTGGCTCATCGACAAGCGTATTGAGACAGGGCACGCTAACAGACCAGCACAACGGCAATTACCCATCGGATCATTTGCCAGTGTTTGCAGAACTTCTATTTTCCTACACAAACGAATAGGCTATTGTCTAATTCAACCAGATTCATTCGGGGTGTCCCATGAAAACAATAAGCTCTTTGATTCTCTTTGTATCTTCCTGTCTTCTCACCGCGCTGGTCGCTGCTGCCGATGCTTACCAGGCGCCCCGTACCGAATGGGGCAAACCGGATCTGCAGGGTGTCTGGAATTTCTCTTCCAATGTGCCGATGCAGCGCCCCACGCGATTTGGCGAACGGCAGTTTCTCACCGATCAGGAGATAGAGGACCTTCTGGCACGGCGGGCGGAAGCCGATGCTAATTCAGACTCGGCTCTGCAAATCCAGGGTGTCGATGAGTCCTATAATGATTTCTGGATAGAAAATGCCGGTATAGGCGAT
>CAJWOI010000319.1 GCA_913044255.1 uncultured Alphaproteobacteria bacterium | reverse complement strand
CCCGCCACAAACATGTGAAAGTAAACTTGGCATCCGCCTTTATAAAGTGGGTGGTTTCAAGGGAAGGTCAGAGCGCGATTAACAGCTTCCGGATTAATGGCAAACAAACATTTTTTGCAAACGCCGAGGAAATTGGGGGCACTTCAACGCTCAACCCTGCGCTGGAAAGTCAACCGTGAGGAGCAGGTCGAAGCCTCGGCGGTTGGGGCCAGTCGTTAATGCAAACACTAGCTAGCGAATTAAGCGCCCGGGCTTCTGGGTGGCCCCCTATGACGAGCGATAGAAACAAGATGGGGTCCGTCATCAAGGCCTGCCATCGGCGTGCGGTGCGTATTTCACACTCCTGCACTGACCTACACCCAACAAACTGCCCTATAGTGTGCATAACATCGCTTATACATGATTCCCTTTTATCTATTGCCTCGCTTCGTGCCAATCCGCGGCACAGTTTGGACCTCCACAACTCGGACTACATACCACCCCTCTGCTCACAATGATCTCTTCTAAGATCTTGCAGGGAGTTGACTGTCCATCATTCTCAGACGTGGGCACTAAACATACGTCTAAGTTGTGTTGTTGTGCCAGCGAACATACACGGGGCTCACCTGTGCCAGGTCGCCACCAATATCCCGCATTAGAAGTGAGCTGCGACTTGCACTCCTCAATCGCAGACTCGGCAGATGTCTTTGATGTCACTGGTGTTTGCAGACCAATCATCACGGCCATAAAAGACATTGCGGCGAATGCTACGAGTTTCCTCATGGGTCTTTCTCTCCCGTTGAGCTGAGCGCCCATGTCCTGTAAACCTTTGACGAGAATGGTGTTTTAAACACTCTCAAGCACCATACAATAGACGGTGAGCACCCATCAACGATTTTGATCCGCCAGTGTGCCAGAATTTTGCCAGGGCGACGACCTGTCCAACTAGACACATGTTAATGACGGGGAGTAAGCCGTGAAAACTTTAAGGTACATACTTCTCATCACATTCTTCTCTACCTCCATATTTGCGGAGGAAGGAAATGGGGAACTGGATGGGAAGGTATTGGAATGCCTTCATGGGAAATACGGGGTCACAATAACCCATTGGATTTTTGATGGCATGCACGTGTCCACACCTTTGGTAACCCGAGAACTACCGCTTCGAATTCAACAAGGAAATAGAGTCCAATATTCCACCACAGTGGATTCTGTTCATTGGAAGACATCCGGGGTCCGTTCAGTCCGTTATACTTTGGATAGAAAGACTTTAAGACTCAAAAAGCATTACCGAGCCAAGGAACTTAGTGTGTCGGAATGCCAAGTAATGGCACTTAAAGAGTTTGAAGCTAGGTACCAGATGCTAATTCAACATTGAAAGAAAAACTGGAAAAAGACATGAAAGACAACAAGATTTAATACGTGGGTCTTATCATGAAAACTCTACTTACCGTCCTTCTTAGCACATTCTTCGCCGATCCTGCATGTGCTGCGGAAGAACAAGGAGAGCTGGATGGAAGGGGGTTGGTATGTAGACGTAGTGATATGTACTTTTCTCGACCATATTATTTCGTTTTTGAAAATCAGAGGGTGCTTGGGCCTTGGGTAACTATCGACACGCCACTAAGAATTAGAAAATTGCAGGAATCAAAATATCAGACGACTGTTTCTGTCGTTTTTTGGTTTGGGTATACCTTGCGGAGAGACACTTTACAGCTAGAAAGCTTGGTCGATGGGGTCAGCAGAATCAGGTATAGCTGCGAAATGATGGACCCAAGACATATGGAAGTAGCTCTTCAGAAAAAGAGTGAAAAACTAAAAGCACATTAAGGGGAAGCCCGGTATCGGAAAGATTAAGAAAGAATAGCTCGGGGCTTGAAAAATGGCGGTTTTCGGCGAGTTTCAAGCTCAATTCTGGAAACGTACGACTGATTCGTCCGCCGCTTTTGCCAAATCTGTAACATCCGGAAAACATTGACGAAAGTGTCGGGAATAGACAGACTGACAGGTTCTTGTTGAAGTTACGTAACATCTCACATAGCGCGGGCCTCTTTTACCGAGTGTGAGATGGTGAAGGGGAGGAAACGGCAACATCCAAGTGAGCTCAAATTTTTGGTGGGGCTGTGAAGCTTATGCTTGCGCAATAAAGGGAGAGGATATCCATGAAGTTAACAACAACGAAGTCGGTGTTCACGGGAACATTGGCCGTTGCGTTCGGTGCAGCAGTGTTCGCATCGGTTGCGACTGCCGGTAACCTTACCCAAGAACGCCTAAATAACAGCGAAGCGGAGCCGGAAAACTGGCTCCATCACCACGGCAACTATGAGACCCATCGTTATTCCGGATTGAGTGAAATCGATGCGGGTAACGTGCATGAGCTCAAAGTCGCTTGGACCTATGCTATGGGGGACACCCATGGCGGCGGTGCGGACCCTGTTAAATTTACCGTGTCAGGGCTGGAGGGAACGCCTATTGCAGAAGATGGCTATCTTTACATAACCACTGGCTGGGGACGTGTAAGTAAGCTCGATGCCCGCGGCGGCAGAGGTGAGTTACTCTGGGAATATGATCCGGAAGCTGATGCGGATTGGGCCCCGAGCATAACCTGCTGCGGGATTAACAATCGCGGCGTGGCACTTCACGGCAACATAGTGCTGTCTCCTGTGCTTGACGGACGTATCCTTGCGTTGAACAAGACCGACGGTTCTTTGATTTGGGAGGCGCAAGTTGCGGATCCCGGCATTGCCGAGACTATTACTGGTGCTCCTTTGGTGATCAACGATCTGGTTCTTACCGGAATGGCCGGCGCCGAGTTTGGCGTACGCGGCTGGGTTGCTGCATTGGATGTGAACACTGGTGAAGAGGTGTGGCGCACACACACGATTCCTGGCCCAGGCGAGCCGGGCCACGAGACCTGGAAAGATGACAGTGACGCATGGGCAACCGGTGGCGGTTCTACCTGGGTAACCGGTGCTTATGATCCGGAGCTGAACCTCACCTATTGGGGAACAGCCAATCCGGGTCCTGACTGGGATAGTGCGTATCGTCCTGGTGACAACCTCTGGACCGATAGCACGATCGCCCTTGATGCGACCACGGGCGAGTTTATCTGGGGTTTCCAGCATACGCCAAACGATCCATACGACTACGACTCCATTGCGGAGAAAACGTTGGTCGATACCCAGATCAATGGAAAGTTCCGTCGCGCCGTCCTTCATGCTGACCGTAATGGTTATGCGTATGCAATGGACCGCGTAGATGGTTCCTTTATCTGGGGCACCCAGTTCGTGGATGAGTTGAACTGGACGGATGGTCTGGACGAAAATGGTCGTCCGAACGCGTATGACGAAAGCGTTGACGTGCAGCTTTACAATCCTGGCACGGCAGCGAATCGCGGCACAACGACCGAAATTGGCGCCGAAGGCACAATTAAGGGCGCGCTTTGCCCCACACATGCTGGAGGCAAAAACTGGTCGCCAACCGCCTACAATCCGCAAACCAACCTGTACTACATTCCTGTGGTTGAGGGTTGTAACAGATCGTTGACGATCGTATCGGATCCGGATTGGGATCCCGCCGTTCGTCAGTGGTTCCTGGGTGGCTACCCGTTCCAGACCTTTGCCGATCCGGATCCTGCAGTAGAGGGATTACCGTTTGGCCGTTGGAAGGGCAGCGTGACAGCGATCGATGTTGCGACAGGCGCGATAGCAGGCAAGTATTATACCGGATTCCCTCTGGGCGGCGGTATTCTTACGACTGCCGGTGGTCTCGTCTTCACGGGCCTACTTGAGGGTCCTATCGTTGCACTCGATGCTACGACATTAGAGGAGCTGTGGCGGTTCGACGTTGGAGCCGGCATCAATGCCCCGCCGA
>CAJWOI010000318.1 GCA_913044255.1 uncultured Alphaproteobacteria bacterium | reverse complement strand
GGTGGGCGGATCCCTCGCCAATCCGGTCAGGTCCGGAAGGAAGCAGCCGTAACGAGTTTCGTCCGGGTTGCCGTCGGCTCCTTAATATTTGTCTTGAGCAGACTTTGAGGTTCACTTCAGTTATCGGCGAATGACTATTGGTTGAGGACTTGAATTTGTCAGACGATTCTGTGACGGCAGAGGGTAATCCCCTCGGCAGCGGCTACCAGGTTCTGGCCCGTAAGTACAGGCCTAGCCGATTCTCAGATTTGATAGGACAAGATGCCATTGTGCGCACGCTCACCAATGCGTTTGCTAGCGGTAGGCTAGCTCATGCATTCTTGTTGACTGGCGTGCGCGGTGTAGGGAAAACCACTACTGCTCGAATCATTGCCCGCGCTCTTAACTGCACTCATCCTAATGGCAAGGATTCTGTTGCTGCAAGTGAGCCCTGTGGATCATGTGATAACTGCACGGCGATTACCAGTGGCTCACATGTGGACGTGTTAGAAATGGATGCCGCCAGTCGTACTGGTGTCGACGATATTCGCGAACTGATCGACGGTGTGCGCTACTCGCCCACTCTTGGCCAGTTTAAGGTGTATATCATCGACGAAGTCCACATGTTATCGGTAAATGCATTCAACGCGCTGCTCAAAACACTTGAGGAACCACCACCTCGTGTAAAATTTATTTTTGCTACCACCGAAGTACGTAAAATCCCTGTAACCGTAGTCTCACGTTGTCAGCGCTTTGACCTACGTCGAGTTGAAACAGAGATTCTGACTTCACATTTCGCGCATATTTCCGAAGCTGAAGGGACCAGGTTTGATGCACCAGCACTCGCTCTAATCGTCCGTGCGGCTGACGGTTCGGTGCGTGATGGTTTATCGCTGCTTGACCAGGCTATTAACCACGCCAGCAGTGACGTGGTAGGCGTAGACCTGGTTCGTAAAATGATAGGGCTTGCCGATCAGGCACAGGTATTCGATTTGCTTGTAGAAGTGCTCAAAGGAGAAATTGGTTCAGCCCTGCGTCTTTTGAAAGAGCAGTACCAAGCTGGTGCTGACCCATTGGTGCTTGTTCAAGATTTACTGATCATTACGCATTGGCTGACCCTGCTTAAGATCGATCCGGGATCAGCCGATATGGCAAGCCCTCCGGAAGTTGACGTGGCGCTTGGCAGGGAAATAGTCACCAAAATTAAGGTGCCGGATCTTACCCGTGTATGGCAGATGTTACTAAAGGGATACAGTGAGGTGCGGTCTGCCACATTACCATTGGAGTCGGCAGAAATGCTATTGGTGCGTCTAGCATTTGTAGCCGATTTACCCAGTCCTGCCGATTTAGTTCGAAAACTAACGGAAAGTGATTCACGGACCACCGATGCATCCAAAAGTACACCGGCAGCAGAAAGTCCTGGCTCAGATTATCAGGCTGTGGCCGTGCCGATTGATAGGCCTGGGATGGCTTCTGCTGAACTAGCGTCAGAAACGAAGGCGAACGCGATGCCCTCCAGTTTTGCGGCGGCGGTGCAAATGTTTGCTGATCATGGTGAAATGAGGCTCTATACACATCTTCAAGACCATGTTCATTTGGTTCGTTTTGAGCCTGGGCGGATAGAAATCCGGTTGGGTGAAGGAGCGCCAGGTCATTTGGCTAGCAATTTGGGTAGGTACTTGCATGAATGGACTGGTCGACGCTGGGTGGTGGCTATTTCAGCTACGACTGGGGAGCCCACATTAGCTGAACAACAGTCAATACAGGAGGAGCGGCGAAAAATAGATGCTTCGCAGCACCCAGAAGTCCGTGCGCTTTTGGATACTTTCCCAGGCTCTGAAATCACCCGTGTCCGTAATCGTAACGCCCGCAACCCAGAAGAGCCAAAGAAGAAAAGCACATGAAAAATCTTGGTCACCTGATGAAGCAAGCCCAAGCTATGCAAAGTAAGATGGCGGAGCTCCAGGGCAAAATGGCGGATGCTGAGATCGAAGGAACCTCCGGCGCTGGCATGGTGACGGCGACAGTGAATGGCAAAGGGGAACTTAAGCGTCTCTCGATAGATCCGAAGTTGGCTGATCCCAATGAAATCGAAATGCTTGAAGATTTGATTGTTGCTGCGTGTGCTGATGCAAAGGGGCGAGCAGAAACCCGGTTTGAAGAAGAAATGAAAGCCGTGACCGGCGGATTACCGATTCCGCCCGGTATGAAACTGTTTTGATAACGACGGATTTATTGATTTGTTTTGGCTGGTAGTTTGTGATGGGCGGATCAAAGATAGAGCACTTGATACAGATGCTGGCGCGTCTGCCTGGCTTGGGCCCGAGGTCCGGTCGAAGGGTTGCCCTTGCACTGCTGGATAAACGTGAAACCTTACTAAAGCCGTTGATTGCTGCCCTAACGAGTGCGGAGAGGTCTGTTTTAGCATGTGGAAACTGTGGCAACCTGGATACAACCGACCCGTGTGCGTTGTGCGTCAACGTCAAGCGTGACAACGGCGTGTTGTGTGTTGTGGAAGATGTTGCGAGTTTGTGGGCGTTGGAGCGCGCCGGGGTTTTCTTGGGTCGATACCATGTGTTGGGCGGCGTACTGTCGCCACTCGATGGGGTGGGGCCGGATGATTTATCCATTGCCAATTTGGTCGCGCGTGCCACGGAAAGCCATGTTGGTGAGGTTATCCTGGCCTTGAGCGCGACCGTTGAAGGACAGACAACGGCGCATTATTTAGCGGATAGGTTGGTCGATTCGGGTGCAATTGTCACAAAGCTGGCCCACGGTGTGCCCATTGGCGGTGAACTCGAATATCTCGACGATGGCACCTTAGGCGCAGCTTTGAAAGCACGACGGCCGGCATGAATCACATGTAGCAGTTCTGATATATTATTAGTGCGATTGGAGTTGGATGGTTTTCCCGCTAGACATCCAGGCACGGCCTTTTCTGACCACTAGTTTTACGAACTCAAGTGTTGTGAGGAGGAATGAAATGAATTCTGCAGCATTACGGGACCTTCAGGCCCCATTCAAAGAGCGCTACAAACGAAAACCAAAGTCGGCCTTAATAAGGTTGAGTGCGAAAGGTAGTATTGATGATTTGGGCGTCTCCTGCACGGTTGAATCGGGTAACGCGCTAATTGAAGCAGGTCTCCATCCCTCAACGGGCGGCAGTGGTTTACAAGCCTGTTCTGGTGACATGTTGTTGCAAGCGCTATGTGCTTGCGCCGGGGTGACCCTCCGTGCTGTTGCGACGGCGCTTGAAATTCCCATAAAAGGAGGTTTCGTCAGTGCGTCCGGTATCCTTGATATGCGTGGGACGCTGGGTGTTGCAAGCGAGGCGCCGGTTGGTTTTAAAAATATCGATCTTTCATTTGAGCTTAATACCGAAGCAACGAAAGAAAAACTTGCTCTTCTCATCAAACTCACCGAACGATATTGCGTGGTATTTCAGACCCTAAAATGCAATCCTAAATTATCTGTGACGCAAACTTCCAGTAGTGTTGCGGCATAGCTAGGAAGAAACGGCATAAGCCGCTTTGTGCTGATCAGTCAGGCCGCGAGCTTCTATTGGCGGACGCGAACGCAACACTTCTTCAACAGGCTCCGTACCCCAACCGGGTTTGTCCGATATTATAAGGTGGCCGTCACGTATTTTTGGCACATTGGTAAAGAGTTCCTGATCCCAAGGTAGCCGGTCAATATCGGTTTCCATGATTCTCAAATTAGGTGTGGCTGCCGCAAAATGTGCATTCATCATCGTGCACAGATGGCCGTAAAAATTGTGTGGCGCTATATTTATTTCGTGGGCCTCCGCGGCAGCTGCGATTTTCATTGATTGCCAGACTCCGTTCCACACGGCATCGATGATGCCAACGTCAACTG